>CAZNAQ010000098.1:0-3047 GCA_964571265.1 uncultured Gammaproteobacteria bacterium
AAAAACCATGAAAAAGAGATCAAAAGGATAGTAGCATCTCTCCTTGAGCTTAAACCGGAGACCAGGTTTGACAAGAAGTTTGCTAAAAAACTAAGAAAAGATCTGCTCAAAGCTTCTCCTAGAAGAAAAGGTTTTTATTTTAAGTTTTTTAAAAACAATATGATTTTGACCCCCATGGCCGGGGTGGTGGTTTTGGTTTTGATTTTAAGTTCTGTTTATTTACTTGGTTCTATTTTTTTGGGTGGACAACAAGAAGATGGGCTTCGGTTCGGTTTTAAGTTGGATCACTTGGAAGATAAAGCTTTTGGTGACATAACCTATCAGGTTGACCAAGCAGAAGAGCTTGGAGTGCATGGAGGGGGGCAGTTGACTCAGGGAGTTCATGGATTGGGAGGAGATGAGGAAGCCTTCTCTCCGACAGTGATTCCCAGGAGAGTCAATTATGAGTTTATTTATACCGGAGAGGATCTGGTCGAGTACCAGGAGAAGATGAATGTTTTTAGAAGAACCAAGGACAATTCTTTGGCCGAAGAGATAACTCGCAGACTCTCCTCTTTTGATCTTGGTTTCGTAGACCTTGAAGGATTCGCCCACAAAGAGGTCAGAAACTTGGATTTTACAGAAGAAAAGGAGTTCGGTTATTCTATTAATTTTAACTTTAAAAGCAACTCTGTTTCTATTAGCAAGAATTGGGGTCAGTGGCCCGATCCTGTAAGAGATTGTCAGGGCGACCAGGAATGCATTAACAGAGAAAGACTGGATCTTGATGATATGCCTGATAACCAAGAGGTCTTAGCCATTGCTGATAGTTTTTTGGAAGATCTTGGTATCGACACCTCTTATTACGGCCAAGGACAAGTCAATGATAACTGGAAACAGGCTTATGAGGCTTCTAAAGATAGGGATTTTGATTTCAGTTTTCCTAACTCGATCGCTGTTACTTACCCCTTAAGAATAGATGACAAAACCGTGTTCCAGAAGAACGGCTCTGTTTTCGGCTTGGTGGTGTCTGTTGATACCAGGTTCGGAAAGGTTTCTGATCTGACAAATCTATATTTGCCCAGTTTTGAGGCCTCTTCTTATCCGACCAACCAAGAAAAGAAGGATATCATCTCTCAGGCTGAAAAAGGAGGGATGCACAGAATGTATGAACATTCTGACCCCACAGAAGTAGTGGAGGTCAAATTGGGTAGCCCTGATTTAGGTCTGGTAAAAACATCTCTGCCTGACTCAGAGACTTCAGGCGACCTGTATGTTCCAGCCTTTATTTTTCCTGTGGTTGAGGTCTCTGAAGACCCTTATTTTTTAAGGGAAAAGGTCATAGTTCCTTTGATCAAGGGAAATTGGCAAATGTCTTCCGAGTTGAGACCGATGCCCGGTCATTAGAGTTTTGATCATATCCTTCTTGTTTTTAGGGTTTTTTGAGAAAACTTTTGATTTTTCAGTTTTTGTAAAATATGGTATTGTTTAGGTAGTTTAGTAGTAAAGCCAATATTATGGATAAACAAGGCCTTTTAGATCATTTAAAAAAAGAAGGATACTCTGAAGAGATAATTACAGCTTTTTCTCAGGTGAAAAGAGAAGATTTTTTACCAGAGCAATATCATCGTTTCGCTTATGAGGACGCCGCCCTGCCCATTCTTTATGGAAAGACCATTTCACAGCCCAGTACAATAGCTTTTATGCTGGAGTTGTTGGAACCGGTTGACGGGGGAAAAATATTGGAGATAGGTTGTGGATCCGGTTATGTCCTTTCTTTGTTGAATTGTTTGTGTCCGAGTTCAGAGATTTATGGCACAGAGATAGTCAAAGACCTGGTCAAGATCTCTAAAAAGAGATTAAAAAAACATAAGAACGTTAAGATATTCTACACTCCCAAAAAGGTCGGTCTGATAGAAAAGAGACCTTTTGACAGGATCCTGGTCAGTGCCTCAGCCCATGACACACCCTATTATTTAATGGAGCAATTGAATGACGGAGGCGTGGCTGTTTGTCCGGTTAGAAAAAGTATTATGAAGTTTAAAAGAAAGAATAGTAAACTAGAAACAGAAGAGCACTTCGGTTTCTCTTTTTTGCCTTTAATAGAATGATCTTAGGCACTTGACTTTGTTTTTTTAAAGGTATATTTTTAATCATCAAGCCCTATTAAAAACAACAAAACAAAGAAGGAGGAGAGATGAAAAAGAAAAAGAAGAGAAGCATCCCGGAACAAACAGCACCATTAAACAAATGCTCCTGCGGCAGGAAGAGAGACGTCAATTTTTCCCGGTTTTTCACACCGGCTCCCTACGCAGTAGCTTCCTGTGGTTGTGGCCGACAGGAGACAAAACGAACTTGATTTTTCAGACCCCAAACCCCAAAACCAACTGATTTTGGGGTTTTTATTTTTTTGCAAAAATTTTTTTGCTATAATTTCTTAAAGAAATTTTTAATGACTAATACTTGATTTGCAAATTATGGGAAACAAAGTTTTTTTAAAAAAACTTGCAACACTCTCGCTTTTTTCCGGCTTGGGGGTGTTTTTTTGTTTTTATCCTTTGGAGGATCTTAAGGCTCAGGACCTTGAATCTCACATAAAGTTTTATTGGGATTTTGACAAAGGTATAGAATTGGAAGTTCCTGTTGAGCCGGAACTCTTACCTGAAAAAGAAGATTTTGTAACCACTTTCAAGACCGGAGACAGCAGTACCAGTAGCAAGGACAGGTTTGTCTCTGTCCATATAAGTGCGAGCTCTTCCGAGTCTTTTTACAAAGAAGAAGAATCCGATACCGAGGACCCAGAGGATGAAGACAAAGATCAAGAAGAAGAGGACTCGGACTCAGAAGACGAAGACAAAGATCAAGAAGAAGAGGGTAAAGATATTGTTTACATAGCAGAGCTAAAAAATCTGGACGAAGGAGAAGAAGTTAAAACAGAAGGTGTGGTGGTGGCTGAGCCAGGTCTTTTTGGCCTTCAATATTTTTATATAGCCGACTCTTTGGGTTTGCAGGTGTATAATTATCACCAGGATTTTCCTGATCTGGAATTAGGTGATCGGGTCCGGGTC
>CAZNAQ010000099.1:0-3012 GCA_964571265.1 uncultured Gammaproteobacteria bacterium
TAACTTCTTGTTTAACAAAATTTTTGTTAGTGCTACCGGCCACGGCTATAATGGTCGGTCTGTGAATCACAAGAACTATTTTGGTGATGATTCTTAAGTAGTGTTTTAATAGAAATTTAAAAAGAGTTTTCATAAATCAGTTTTTAAATAGTTTTTCCATCCTGTCAAAAGCCTCATTGATATCTTCTTTTTTTCTTCCAAAGCTCATTCTTACGTGACCTTCTCCATTAGGACCAAAAGCCACCCCCGGAACTGTGGCTATTTGGGTTTTTTTAAGCAACCACAGGGCAAACTCCCAGGAATCCACAATCCCCTCCCCTGTTACCAGTTTTTTGTTTTCATCTAATTTTTTTGCTAATTTTGGGGATATTTTTGGAAAAACATAATATGCGCTATCAGGTTTGACAAATTCGAAAACATGATCCAGTTTTTCCAGCCTGGAACAGATAAGATCCCTTCTTTTTTTGTAATCTTGGCAGAAACCCTCCACCTTGGTTTTTTCTATTTCCAAGGCCCCCATGGCAGCATATTGAGATATCACTGGAGCACAGGTGACCAGGCTGTCGTGAACTTTAGTGATCTCTTTCATTATATTTTCATCACTATGAAGATAGGCTACTCTCCAGCCGGTCATGGCAAAAGCCTTGGAAAAGGAGAATATTCTTACCAGCCTATTTCTTAACTCCGGAATCTCAGCTAAGGAAAAAAAGTCTTCTTGGTCATATATAAAATCTTTATACACTTCATCAGATATCAGAAAGAGGTTATTTTCTTCGGCTAATCCCGCTAATTTCATCAACTCTTCCTTGCTGTATATGGTTCCGGTGGGATTGTTGGGGTTGCAGTAAAAAATTGCCTTAGTTTTTTTAGTGATAGCTTGTTTATATTTTTCTATTTCAAAACTCCAACCCTTGCTTTCATTTAAGGGAACAAAAACAGGTGTGCACCCTGCCAAATTTATAACTTCTCTATAACTGGTATAGGTTGGTTCAGGAATTATCACTTCATCTCCAGGGTTGGTCAAGGTTAATATGGTGGCCGCGATACCTTCTATGGATCCGGCAGTCACCAGGATTTCTTTTTCCCAGTCATAATACATCCCCTCTTGAGCCAATGATTCTTCTATTAATTCTCTGAGTTCCGGTAGGCCCGGAGAAAGGGAGTATTTGGCCACCACTCCCCTTTTTAGAGCTTTTTCTACCCTTCTCTTAATGAAACTCGGGGTGTCAAAATCAGGAATTCCTTGAGCCAGAGAGATAGCATCTGGGTATTGTGAAGCTTTTAATTCGATTTGCTTGATTATCGATAATTTGATATTCCGGGTTCTTTCAAACATATTTTGTTCTTTAGGATTTGGAATCAGAGCCCTTTTCCCTGTTTGGGATCAAGGGCTCTGATCGCTTTAAATAAAAGAAGTTATCCATTTCAATAAGATGTCTCCGACCTGGGCGGTCTTTCCCTCAACTGTTAAGATGAATAAGGCGTGCATACAAACACTAATAAAAATAGCCAAAAAAACATCTGTAAACTTCATTTTTCACCTCCTTTTTAGTTTTTGGGGTTTATACTATCTTTTTCCCCGGGAAAATATTTTCTTAATACTTTGGGTATATTTACGCTTCCATCCTTTTTTTGATGGTTTTCCAGGACAGGAATTAGAATTCTAGGACTGGCAAAAGCGGTGTTGTTGAGCATGTAGGTGTATTTTTTATTCCCCTCCCTGTCTTTGTACTTGACATTTAACCTCCTCGCTTGCCAATCCATACAATTAGAGGCTGAGCCAGTTTCTCCATAATCGTTTCTACTGGGCATCCAGGCCTCTATATCAAACATTTTATATTTTTGGGTTCCCATATCACCGGTGCAGATCTGCAACCACCTAAAAGGTATTTCAAGTTCTTTGTGAAGTTCTGAGGATATTTCCATCATTTCTTGGTGGTATTTCTCCGCCTCTTGGAGGTCAGCCCTGGTTATAACTATCTGTTCTACTTTCATAAATTCATGAATACGATAGATTCCCTTGGTGTCCTTGCCGTAACTTCCAATTTCGCTTCTGTAACAAGGAGAAAAACCACAGAATTTTACAGGTAGATCTTTTTCTTCCAACACCTCATCTGCGTAGTAAGCGAGTAGTGAGGGCTCAGCTGTTCCAATCAGGAATTTATCCTCTTTTTTTACTGACCCGTCGGCCAGAATTTCATCATTGGCTATCTTGTAAACTTCCTCATTTGAAGAATTATATTGCCTACCTGAGAAAAAACCGCTTCCGAATAAAGGAAATGATTTTACCAGGGTCGGGGGTATAACTGGAATAAAACCTCGTTCCATTAACTTGGTTAGAGCGTGCATCATTATTCCCATTTGCAGAATGACCGCCTCGTTTTTTAGGTAGTAGCCCCGGTATCCAGCTATCTTTACTCCCCTATCCAGATCTATAAGGTCCAAGTCCTTTCCCAGCTGTATATGGTCTTTGATTTCAAAGTCAAATTTAGTAGGTTCGCCATATCTTTCCACTTCCACATTTCCACTGTCATCTTTTGCAACAGGAGTATCTTCTGATGGTATAACTGGAACTTTGACCATTAATTCTTCCCACTTTTGCTCGATCCGTCTAAATTCTTCTTCCAGTTCTTGAATTTTTTTCTTCAATTCTTTTCCTTCTTGTATTTGCTCTTCAGTCGGTTGTCCACCTTGGTTCTTTTGAGCCAACTCTTTTCTTTTTTTGTATAATTCATCTTTTTCTCCTTGCAGGGTTCTTTTTTTCTGATCCAGGTCCAGTAGTTGATCCAAGTCGACCTGAATATTCTTATTTTTAGCCGCCTCCTTTATTTTTTCCAAGTTATCTTTAATATATTTTATATCAAGCATATAATTTGGTTAAAAATTATTTAAATAACATTTTTGTATTATAAGATAGTCCCCCGGAGGGGGAGGAGGATGTTTTTAAAATTGTTTTCTTGATCTTGATTACCATGTTTATATTACACTTAATTTTTTGAACCAATATTCCCA
>CAZNAQ010000100.1:0-3001 GCA_964571265.1 uncultured Gammaproteobacteria bacterium
AACCAATATTCCCATACCGGTTCCAGTTGCAATTCGGCTATCTTATTTTCAGGAATCCATTTAATAACATTAGCTTCTTTGTCACTTGTCTTGATCTCCCCTAACCAGGATTTGGCTTCATAAACATGCCAGTAATGACCCTTGGCTCCTTGGGCGCATTCATTCCATTCTATAAATTCTTGAAACAGCTTATGAATCTCTTGGGTTTGTAAGCCGGTCTCTTCTTTTGTCTCTCTATGAGCCGCTTGTTCTGGGCCTTCTCCTTGATCTATGTGTCCAGCTGGACAGGCCCATCCATAGGGGTAATTCTTGCGATTCATCATCAACACCTCTCCTTTATTATTTTTGATTATCACACCTACGCTTTGATGCATTTTAGTTATTTTTCGGTTTCATTAAAGGAAATATCTGACACTCTCTCATTGATTTGTCCATCAGAAAGGAAAAAACCCTTTCACTTATTCCAAAGCCGCAAGTAGGAGGCATTCCATGTTCTAGGGCCTCTACAAAATCCTTGTCATGCATTTGAGCCTCTTCATCTCCACTATCTCTAAGTTCCTGTTGTTTTTTGAATCTCTCAGCTTGATCTATTGGGTCGTTGAGTTCGCTGTAGCCATTACCAAGCTCTGATCCAGCGATTAGAGGTTGAAACCTTAGGGTCAATTCTGGATTATTTGGATCCTGTTTGGCCAGAGGTGAAACTGACTTGGGAACTCCGGTCAAAAAACCGGGTCCGGCGATTTTTTTTCTGCAATATTTCCACAAATTATCAATACCTCTACTGAGATTAAAACCTTTTTCATCATAAGACACCTTTAGCTCTTCCAGTTTTTCTTTTATTTCCTTTTCCGAAGTTTTTAGGATGTCTACTCCGGTGTAGCTTTTTACTGTTTCTCTGTAGTCATAGACCTCCCACTTTTTTCCCAGATCTACTTCAAAGCCTCTAATTTTGAATTTCAGGGTCCCAAAAGTCTCTTTGGCCACATATTTAAACATTTCTTCGGCTAAAGCCATGCCGTCTTCATGGTTGGCGTAAGCCCAGTAAAGTTCCATTTGGGTGTAGTCCTGTAAGTGCTCGGCATCCATCCCTTCATTTCTGAATTGCCTTCCTATCTCAAAAGTTTTTTCAAAACCGGCCACCATCAGCCTTTTTTGCCATAATTCTCCCATTGATATACGAAGATATACATCTAGGTCTAGGGCTTTATGGTGGGTTATGAAAGGGTCGGCATCAGCTCCTCCCGGTGTCACTTCCAAGGCCGGTGTTTCTACTTCTAAAAAACCTTTTTGAATAAGAAAATTCCTTACAGATTGCCAGAATAAAGCCTTTTTTTCTATCATTTCCTTTACTTCCGGATTAACAAGGATGTCCAAGTATCTTTTTCTGAATTTTTCTTCTTCATTCTTTAGGCCGTGCCATTTTTCTGGCAGAGGCAGAATTGCTTTTGACAGCACCTTCCAATCTTTAACCATAATACTCTCTTCTCCTTTGTGAGTAACAAAACATTGCCCTGAAGCTTCGATAAAATCGGCAGAGTCTATTAGTTTGCTTAGGGTCTTATAGCTATCAGCACCCATGTCTTTTTTAGAAAAAGCCAGTTGTATCTGGCCCGATTCATCTTGAACCTGGGCAAAGGTTAAATTTCCATGACTTCTTTTATTTCTCAGTCTTCCGGCCACAGTGATCAACTCCTCTTTTTTTTCCAGATTCTGAAAGTTTTTGTGAACCTGATCTGTTAAATGACTTCTTTGGCTTTGATCAGGATAGGGGTTAATATTGGACTTTTTTAGCTCTTCCAGTTTCCTTAATCTCTCCTGTCTTTCTCCCTGAATATCCATCTCTTTATTTTCTTGGCTCATATAAGCTTAATTATTTTTTTATATATGTCCTATTTTACTGGAATTAATCCTACTTGTCAAAACTCTTTAAATCAAAAATCGCCCCTGATACAGGGGCGATTATAGGTTTTTTAGGTTTATTTGATCTCTTTTATTTTATACTCTTTACTTCCCTTGGGTGTTTCTATGTTAACAGTATCCCCTTTCTTTTTGTCAAGTAAAGCCATTCCTATGGGTGATTCATTGGATATCTTCCCTTCAGCCGGGTCAACTTCATTGAAGCTTACTATAGTATATGTTTTTTCTTTTTTTCCGTCTGTAATGACCACTGTGGATCCCATGGAAATCTGGTTTTTGGAGTTATTGTTTTCCACTACTTTTACATTCTTTAACAAATTGTTTATCTCCATGATCCTTCCTTCGTTAAAAGCCTGAGAGTCTTTAGCTTCATGGTATTCCGCGTTTTCACTTAGATCACCCAACTCTTTGGCTTTTTCTATCCTGGAAGCTATTTCTTTACGTTTGGTGTTTACCAAGTAGTCAAGCTCTTCTTTTAATTTTTTATAACCCTCAGGGGAGATAATGTGTTCTTCGCCCATAGTTTGAAAATTAATTTTAAAAAATATTTAAAATATTTAATTTTAAATATATAACAAATATTCGACCCGTGCAAGTGAATAACCCCTTTTATTTTAAAAATTTTTCTTCTTGGTCCCTTTTATCCAGAATCAAGGCGGTTATCATTAAAAATCCAAAGCCCAAGGGGTGGTTTAAGTAGGGAGTGAAAAAATGTATGATCACTATTAGCAACAGACCTAGGACCAGGCCGTTGGCTAAGGGTTCTTGAAATAGTTTAGGCTTTTTTAGGCCGTTAGTTATCATTTTTCCTATTAGAAACAAATAAGAGATAAGTCCGAGAAGGCCCAGTTTTAACCAGATGTCAAGCCAACCCCATTCAAAGGCATAGGTGGTGTATTCACCATCAACTGTGGCCTGCCTTACCCTGGGATCGCTTGATTTATAGGTTATCGTAGAACCAAAACCCTTACCCAAAACAGGATCTTCTTTTATTTCCTCCCATAGTTTTGGCAACAAATTCCATCTGGAAGCAATAGCATCCTCGTCACCGGAATACTTACCACGCTCTTGAATTGCCCCCCTG
>CAZNAQ010000101.1:0-2999 GCA_964571265.1 uncultured Gammaproteobacteria bacterium
ACTCCAGTGTTTATATATTGATAATTCAAGTTTTTATTGCTAAATACTTTTTATTTTGCTATAATTCGCCCTATGTAAGGCATCTGCTGACCGAATTTTTGCACTCGGTCGATTATTTTTTATTTTTATTTATGTGGGACTCTTCGAATTCAAAAAACTCCAATTTTCTTCAGAGACATGAGAAGCTGGACCATTTGTGGAATGAGATTCCTATGGTCAAAAAGAAAAAAAGAAAGGAAAGGCTCCGTAAGGTGATCAAATTTTGGACCTACATATTGTTTGTGGTAATTTTTTTGTTTGTGGTTATCGTAGCCGGAACTTTGGTCGGACTAAAAAAGTATTATGACCACTCAGTGGCCGGAAAGCAGCAATTGGAACAGGCTTTGACTGAATTGCAAAGAGGAAATTTTTCCCAAGCCGAGCTTTTGGCTGAAAGGGCTGAGTATAATTTTTCTACGGTTTCTGATCGCTTGGAAGGACTGAACAATATTTTTTTTATTCGTTACTCTGATCACTTATCCGGGCAAGTAACCAATTATTCCAATTTATCACACAGTGCTTTACTTATAAGCAAGTCTTTGGAAAGAGGGGCCGGCTTGGCGGTTCAGGCTCAGGAAATACTGGAATCTGAAGATCTTTTTCATTTGGCTGACCTTAGTCAAGAAGACAGGAGAAGTCTAGTTAGGTTGCTCTATGAAGCAAATCCGGAGATTAGGGGTATGAAGGCGAATTTGGAATTAGCCCGAGTCAATCTGTCTCGGATAAGAATAGACTCTCCTTTTTTTCCCTTTAAGGGGGAGGTGAATCTGATAAAAGATCAATTGTCCGAGGCGGGTAAGGACCTGGACCAGCTGATCCGGATCTCTTCTTTGCTTCCTAAAATAGTTGGTTATCCCAATAACTCTAATTTTTTGATATTTTTTCAAAATAATCACGAACTTCGTCCTACTGGTGGTTTTTTGGGAACCTATGGCACCCTGACCACCAAAGAGGGGGAGATAGAAAGATTTGATACTCGAAATATCTACCACATGGATATGCCCCTGGAGGGGATCATGGAGGTAGAGCCGCCTCGACCCATAAAGGACCATCTGAATGAGAATTGGTATATGAGAGACGCCAACTGGTCCCCGGATTGGCCCACTTCGGCCGAGAACCTGAATTGGTTCTATCATAAACAGGACAGTCTACTTCCTCCGGATAATCAGGTCAATGAGTTTTTCGGAGAGTTTGATGGGGTCTTTGCCATAACACCCGATTTTGTAATGGATTTGATCGAGATAACAGGCCCTATTGAGGCGGAAGGAGATGTTTATGATCCAGAGAATTTTATGGAGATCCTACAACATCAGGTTCAAAGAGGTTATCCTGAAACTGACAGGACCGCCTGGGAAAGAAAGGAAGTGGTCGGTGTTATACTAAAAAAACTGGAAGATAGAATATTTTCTTTGTCCAATGAGGATTGGCCCAGGGTTATCACCGCTATTCAGGACAATTTGGCTCAAAAGAATATCCTTTTGTATTTTTTAAACGATCATTATCAGGAATTGGCTAAAGAGTCTGACTGGACTGGACATATCAAGGAGTCTCCGAGTGATTATTTAATGGTTGTAGATTCCAATATGGCCGCTCTAAAGACCGATTCTGTTATAGAAAGAAGTCTTAATTATTCCTTGGAACAAAGTGTGAACGGGATGTTTGTGGATTTGAGGATCAATTATTCTCATCACGGAAGTCCCAGTTGGAAGATATCCAGATACATGAGTTATACCAGGATCCTGACCCCGGCCGGAAGTGAACTTATCGAGGCGAGCAAGCACAACTTGGGACCGGATCCTGACCCTGATATAGTGGTTGACAATGTTTTGGACAAAAATTCTTTTGAGACCTTTTTGACCTTGGAGCCTGGAGAAATAGGTAGTCTCAACTTAAGATATAAGTTGCCTCCAGAAGTTGAACAGAGCATTGAAGAGACTGGACGCTATGAGCTGGTTCTTCAAAAACAACCCGGAACCGTGTTAAAAGATTCCTTGATTGACATAAAGCTATTGAATAGGATAAAATCATATGACCCCACCGGTTTTTATGCCGGACTCGTAGACGATAATTCGGTTGAATGGCGAACAGATATAGTCGGGGACAAGAGAATAGAAATAACCTTGGATAATTAAAAAATATGTTTATAAAAAGAATCGGAATAGATCTAGGTACTACTTATACTTTAGTCCATTTGCCCAAGAGGGGAATTGTAATAAACGAGCCCAGTGTGGTAGCGGTATCTGTAGAAGATAAAAAAGTCTTGGCGGTCGGCAATGAGGCCAAGGACATGTTGGGTAGGACCCCGGATTCTATAATCGCGGTTAAACCTTTGAAAGACGGAGTGATCGCTTATTACAAGACCACCGAGGCTATGTTACGTTATTTTATTAACAAGACCCTGGGAGGTTTTCGGATGTTTAGACCCGAGGTTATGGTGGCGGTTCCAGCCGGAATATCTTCGACCGAGAGAAGAGCAGTTATCGAGGCTACTATTACAGCCGGAGCCAAAGCGGCTTATATCATCAAGGAACCTATAGCTGCAGCCATAGGAGCTGAAATTCCCATAAGTTCCGCTTCCGGTCACATGATCATTGATATTGGAGGAGGAACTTCGGAGATAGCTGTTATCTCCTTGGGCGGCATTGTGTCCTCCAATTCAGTTAGGGTGGGTGGCAACAAGTTTGATAGCGCTATATTGGAGCATATAAGAAGAAAGTATAACCTGGCAGTGGGGGAAAAAACAGCCGAGGAAATAAAGATCAATATCGGATCTGCTCTTTTTTTGGAAGATAAATTGACCATGGATATCAGGGGCAGGGATATAATATCCGGCCTCCCCAGGAGCATGACTGTAACCAGTGATGATGTTACTGAGGCCTTGCAGAATGATTTAGAGGCTATTATCGTGTCCGCTAAGAGGGTCTTGAACGAGACATCACCTGAGCTAGCGGCTGATGTCA
>CAZNAQ010000102.1:0-2979 GCA_964571265.1 uncultured Gammaproteobacteria bacterium
TAAGCGCTCCCAATGTCAATGAAAGGATATCCGGAGGAGAGGCTGTTATTACAGGTGATTTTACCATTGATGAAGCTCAAGAAATGGTCAGGAGTCTTAATGAAGGAGCTCTTCCGGTGCCGATAGAATTGATCAGTCAGAATACCATAGGGCCGACCCTGGGACAGGAGTCTATTGACAACAGTTTGAAGGCCGGGCTCGTAGGTATACTTTTGGTCGCCTTATTCATGATCTTTATCTATCGTTTACCAGGATTGGTTTCAGTTCTATCCCTATTGATCTACGGGGTTTTGGTCTTGTCCATATTCAAATTGATCCCGGTTACCTTGACCTTGGCCGGTTTGGCTGGGTTCATTCTTTCCATTGGTATGGCCGTGGACGCTAATGTTTTGATCTGGGAAAGATTAAAAGAAGAGCTTAGACAGGGCAAGGAGGGAGCTGAAGCCTTGTCCGAGGCCTTTAGGAGAGCTTGGCTGTCCATCAGGGACGGTAATTTTTCCACCTTGATCACCTGTTTCATTCTAATGGAATTTACCACCTCTCTAGTAAGAGGTTTTGCCATAACCCTGGGCCTGGGTGTTTTGGTATCCCTTTTCACCGCCATGGTGGTCACCAGAACCTTTATACATTTGGTTCCTGGTAAATGGTTAAATAAGAAAATAATTGGAATAAAATAAATATATGTTAAGCATTATACCTAAAAGAAAAATTTGGTTTACGATCTCTTCTGTCCTGGTGACTTTGTCTATTATCTCTTTGGCTGTGTTCGGCCTTAATCTAGGGATCGATTTTGTCGGAGGAAGCTCCCTTGATGTTAGGTTTGACAAAGAAGCTCCTTCGGCCCAAAAGGTTGTAGAGACCTTGGCTGGTTTGGACTTGGATAGTCTAATGGTCCAACCCTTGGGGGATAATGAGGTGAAGATCCAGTTCCGAGAGACCGAAGAGGAGGTCCGTCAAGCCGTTATGACTGAATTAGGAACCTTGGAAGAAGAGGGCTACGGAGGAGTTACTCAACTCCAATTCAACGCGGTCGGTCCTTCTATCGGAGACACCTTGAAACAACAGTCTCTTTACGCCATAATTTTGGTTATTTTGGCTATTATTGCCTATATAGCCTGGGCTTTCAGAAAGGTTTCCAAACCGATATCTTCTTGGAAGTACGGTCTTACTGCTGTTGTAACCCTGATTCATGACTGTTTGATAGTTTTGGGTGTTTTTGCTGTTCTGGGTCATTTTTACAACATTGAATTGACCGGCGCTTTTATCGCCGCTATTTTGACTGTTTTGGGATACAGTGTTAACGATACTATTGTGGTCTTTGATAGGATCAGGGAGAACTTGCCTGAAAGTGAGGAAGATTTTTCAGGAACCATAAATACCAGCATTAACCAGAACATCACCCGTTCCATTAATACTTCCTTGACCACTTCCTTGGTCCTTTTAAGTATTCTGATCTTGGGCGGAAGTTCTATTTTCGCTTTTGCCTTAGCCCTTTTGATTGGTGTGTTAATAGGTACTTACAGTTCTATATTTTTGGCCTCACCATTCTTGGTTTTTTGGGAAAAGAGGTCTTAGTTATATTTAAAATCTGTTTATCCTTGACCCTCCCTCCTGTTTGTCTGATTAAATAGGAGGGATTTTACCATTTTTGACAAGCCTGGGGTTTTGGATTAAAATGGAGAATAGACTTTTGGGGCCAATTTTCCCTAATTGTACAAAAATTTTGCACATAATTAAAATTTTATGAAAACATCTCAACTCCTTACCAAGACCACCAAGCAAGCTCCGAGCAAAGAAGAGAGTTTGAACTCCAAACTTTTGATTCAAGCCGGTTTTATAGACAAATTAATGGCCGGTGTTTATACCATGCTTCCCTTGGGATGGAGGGTACTTAATAAGATAAACAACATAGTCAGGGAAGAGATGGACAGGATCGGAGCTCAGGAAATGTTTATGCCATCTTTGTCTCCCAGAGAGCTTTGGCAAAAGACCGGAAGACTGGAAAAGATCGATGTTTTGTTTGAGGCCAGGGCAGCCAATAAAGTGTCTCAGGAGAAAAGTGACACCTCCTATATCTTGAATTCCACTCATGAGGAAGTGGTTACGCCTTTGGTGCAAAAACACGCCTTGAGCTACAAGGATCTGCCAGTGGCGGTTTATCAGATACAAAACAAGTTCAGAAATGAGCCTCGGGCCAAGTCCGGACTTCTGCGAGGCAGGGAATTTTTAATGAAGGATCTTTACAGTTTTCATACCACAAAAGAAGATTTAAAGGATTATTACCAACAAGTGATGCAAGCTTATGTTCGGGTTTTTGAGAGATTGGGTGTAAGCGAGGACACCTATATCACTTTAGCCGGGGGTGGTGATTTTACTAATGATTATTCTCATGAATTTCAAACCAAGTGTCCCACCGGGGAGGATCTCTGTTTTTACGCTCCTTCGGCAGGGTTGAGCTTTAATCAGGAGGTGGCGCCCAGCCAGGCCCCGAAAAACGAGAAAGAAAAGGAGGAAAAATTGGAGCTCAAAGAAGTGGAGACCAAGGGAGTTACTACCATAGAAGCTTTGTCTGAATTTTTGAATATTAAGAGATCCCAAACAGTCAAGACCTTATTCTATGAGACAGAATCCGGAGAATTGATGGCTGTGGCCTTGAGGGGTGATTACGATGTTAATGAAATAAAACTTAAGAAGGTTTTGGACGGTCAAATAGTGAATTTGGCCGGAGAGGAGAGAATAAAGCATGTAAGCGGCGCCGGATTGGGCTATGCCGGTTTACTAGGTCTCCCAGATAAGATGAAAATTCTCTGGGACGACTCCTTAAAAGGTGTGTCCAACATGGTAATGGGGGCCAACAAGACCGATTACCATGTGATGAATGTTAATTTTGGCCGGGATATTTCAGAACCGGAGAGATTGTATGATCTGAAAGTGGCCAAAAAAGGCGACCTTTATCCGGAGACAGGTGAGGTATACGAG
>CAZNAQ010000103.1:0-2978 GCA_964571265.1 uncultured Gammaproteobacteria bacterium
AATCTGACAGCCGGAGAGATACTATCTCAAGTGTTGTTCTTTGCCAGAAAACTCAAACAGGAACAGGAAAGGGTGAGTAACGTGGTCTTTATGGGTATGGGAGAACCTTTTTATAATTATGATGAATTCGTAAAAGCTTTCCGGGTTATGAACCAAAATATGGGTATAGGGGCCAGAAAGATATCTGTGTCCACCGTGGGCATTATTCCGGGAATCCAAAGATTGGCCGAGGAAACAGAACAGGTCAATCTGGCTGTTTCCCTTCATGCTCCGACCAATGAATTAAGAAGTAAATTAATGCCCATAAATAACAAATACCCCTTAGAGGAGTTGTTGTCAGCCGTTAGAGAGTATTTCCAAAAGACCAAAAGGAAGGTGATGATAGAGTATTTAATGCTTGAGGAGGTGAATGACTCCCCTGAGCAGGCAAAACAGTTAGCCGATCTGCTAATTTCTGAGTTGGGTAATAATTTTATGGTCAATCTCATTTCCTACAATCCTACTGGAAAATACAAATCCTCTAGTCCGGCCAGAATAGGGGAGTTCAGAAAAGTTCTGGAGAAAGGTCATCGGATAGATACGGTTCAAAGATATAAGTTCGGACAGGACATAAAAGGAGCTTGCGGGCAATTAGCTGGAGAAAGTGAATAATTGCAGACATTGACATATTTTAGTATAAATGTCATACTAATAAGTTATTTGTCTGTTTTTTGTTTAACAAACAAATAACGAGAGAGGTACTTTAAAAACAGTGTTTATTTAACAGGAAGGTTATTAATCCAAAAAGAGGAGGTTTGTTATGGCTACTAAAACTTTTTTTGTTTACGGGATCCGAGTGGACATTTCAGAGATAGTCATCTTTGGTTGGACAGAGGAGCATAATCGGCTTTTTTGTCCCATTATGTCGGTCGGGGACGAGGAGAAGGAATTACATCAAAAAGACCCTTATTCTTGGACTTGTTCTGATTGCAAAGATCAGATCATCGGTCTGACCGGAGAAAAAGGCTTTGGTCGTGTCCTGAGTATTGTAAAAGGTATAAAGAAAAAAAGGATAGTGGATCTGGGCAAGTATGCTCACGAGATATTGGATTCTCGAGTCGATGATTTGGTATCCCAAAATCCTAATATTTCTCGACCTGAACTGGAAAACAGGATCAGACAGGAATTTCCTGATTATGCCGGATTTCTTATTCGGGACAAGGCCATTTACAGCCTTAAAAAAAGAGATGCCCGGGAGATGTGGTATCAATACCTTGATGCCTCCATGTACGGTCAGGACAAAAATGAATTGGCTGATCAGGTCAGGGATTTTGCCCTCGAGATCAAGGGTAGAAGACTATCCAAAAAGATCTTTTTGAAAACTTTCAAAGAGGTCCTTCCTGAGTTTAAAAAGAAAGCTTGGGAGTATGTTAATCTTTTGGTGGAGAACCACCTTTTTCTCGAGGATATTCGGAATATCCCCACAGATCACTTGGAGTCTGACCAAGGACGGCACGTTCCGGAGTTGACCAGATTGGTGGCCGATCGTTCGAATATCGGATTTGTCCCGGACAGACAATTTAGGATGCTCATCAAGGCCACTGATGATCGTATCAAGCAAGTCTTGGCTCCGGAACTTAAGCGTCAAGAGGATCTTGTCGCAGAAGAAATGAGGCAAAAAACAGAGCATGAAAGAGAGGTGGCCAGGCAAAAAAAGTTGGCTAAAGAAGCCAGAAAGAACAGGGTTCTCAAAGGTGTTCTTGAGCGTCCCAAGGTGAGGGTCCGTTTTCAAGGAGGTCGAACCAAGGACATATATCAGGCAGAGACCCGGCAAGAGGTCGACCTCTTGAAGGACAAGACCCTGGTCTTTTATGAAGACAGAGTGGTTCAGGTCCAAAAGGCCAAGGGGGGCAAGGTTTCTCTCAAAGAGGTTGATGCCCAAGTGGCGGAAAAAGAAGAGTTTTTCAAACCTCAACCTACTGAAACAATAAGACACCTCCCTCAACTCGGCCTTGTCTGGGTTCTTTTTAAAGGGGAGCCGGTTAAGGTTTTTTCTCTTGATTCTAATTATTTTGAAAAGGACGATGACCTTTTTGAGATCACTTCCAATCTCCAGGTCGGAGACCTGGTTGTTAAAAACAATGGGCAGAAGGAAATGATCCTTTATGAAGTGGCAGATGGAGGCTTGATAGGGATAGGCTCCTGTCAAAAAGCAAACCGAGAGGAAAAAAAAGCGGCCAAGGCAGTTGCGGTCTAGTTACTCAACCCGTTATTGATCGTTAAGGTCAATAACGGGTTTTTTATTTGAAAAAATAAAAAAGCTACCTTGAAGACAAGGTAGCTTCGTTCTTTACAGACCTTTTCCAAAGGTTCTTTTTCGTTCTTGTTTGTTTCTCTCAAAAGGGACCGGCATGGCTATGATCTTTGTCTGGGTGTCTTCTTCTTTTCGTTTTTTAAAGATGTAATAGGCGGCCAGCTGCAAAGTCTGGTGTTCGAATTTTGATAGATCCTTGGCCTTTTCCACCAGGATATCCACATTGAATAAACCCAAGGAACTGATTCTTTCTTCCAGGAATTCGACTGCCTTCTTTATCTCTATTATTTTACGACTCAGGTCTTTGGCTTTGATGTTTTTATCAATATCTCCTCGGTCCTGCATGGTGATTATCTCTTTCTGAAGTATTTTTCTGGTTATTTCCCTGCCTGTTTCCTGTTCGTTTTTTATGATCGAATTCAGTATCTGGTAAATAATCTCCTCGGTCTTTTTTTTCTTGGCCATAGGTCCTCCTTTTTGATAAAGAACGTTAGTAGGTCATGGTTTTGGTCATTAATTTAGCAATAAAAATCGCAAAAGTAAAGAAAACTTATTTTTGTGGTATAATATTTAAAAACATATGAAAAAAATCATCTTCTTTTTGATCCTTTTTTCAGTGGTCGTGGGCCTGCCTATGGCCGCTCAAGCAGGATTGGCTAACAGACTGTCCGGTCGGATCGTTATA
>CAZNAQ010000104.1:0-2935 GCA_964571265.1 uncultured Gammaproteobacteria bacterium
ATTTAGAGCTAAGAGATGAATATCCGATACGATATCATGGAAAAGGTGTTTTGAAGGCAGTAGCCAATGTAAACCAGAAAATATTCCCCAAACTTAAGGGAATGGACGCAACCCAACAAGAAAAGATAGACAAAGAGATGATAAAACTGGACAACACCGATGACAAGAGTAATTTGGGTGCCAATGCCATGCTGTCGGTCTCCTTGGCGTGTGCCAGAGCCGGAGCATTGTCAGAAAATCAAAGTCTATTCCGCTACTTAAGCCAGAGTTTTAAATTTGGTAGGAAAAAATATGTTATGCCCACTCCATCCTTTAACATTTTCAATGGAGGTAAGCACGCAGACACTAATCTTGATTTTCAGGAATTCATGATTCTGCCCTTAAAGACAAAGAAAACAAAAAAACCTTTGGCCGAAAAAGTCAGAATGGGGGCAGAGATATTTCACGAATTAGGTAGCGTATTGAAAAAAGCCGGTTACGATACCGATGTCGGAGCCGAAGGTGGTTACGCCCCTGATATATCCTCAAGCGTTCAAGCAATAGAACTGATCATAAGTGCCGTAATAAATGCCGGTTACAAACCCGGAGAAGAAATAGGCCTGGGTACGGATGTGGGTTCTTCTGAGCTCTATGATCCCAAGACAGGAGAATACACGTTCAAATTGGATGATTTTCATTTCACTAACACCACCTTAAACAATCTTTACTATGAATGGTTTAGAAAATATCCTCTAATATCCATAGAAGATGGCTTAGCCGAGGATGACTGGGAGGGCTGGAAAAGAATGACTAAAGATCTTGGCAAAGAAATACTTTTGATCGGAGATGATTTATTTGTAACAAACATAAACCGTCTCAGAAAAGGAATTCAAGAAAAAGTGGCCAATACTATCTTAATAAAACCTAACCAAGTGGGAACCTTGAGTGAGACTATGGATTGTATAAAACTGGCCCAAAAACATAACTACAAAATCATGGTCTCTCATAGAAGTGGAGAGACTTGTGATAATTTTATAGCCGATCTGGCCGTTGCCTCGAGGGCTGAGTACATAAAATCAGGATCCTTATCCAGAGGAGAAAGGCTGGCTAAATATAACAGATTAATGGAAATAGAAGAAGAATTGCTAGAAAATAAAAAATGAAACAAGAAAAATTTAAAAACACACCACTAATACTCATTATCCTTGACGGTTGGGGGTTATCTGATAATAAAGAGGGTAATGCCATAAAATCGTCCAACACTCCTTGTATCGACAAACTTCAAAAAGACTACCCTTACACGACCTTGAAAGCTCACGGAAAATACGTGGGTCTTCCTGTCGAACAAGTGGGCAATAGTGAGGCCGGACACATGAATATCGGAGCCGGTAGGTTAGTGGAGCAAGATGCGGTCAGAATAAATCGAGATATTTTAAATGGTAACTTCTTCAAAAACGGACCTCTTTTGGAGTTGGTAAAACATGTCAAAAAGAATGATTCCAAGCTTCATATAATGGGAATGATATCCAGTGGCATGAGTCCTCACAGTGACATAAAACACCTTATAGGACTTTTAGAGTTGGCTAGAAGGTATGAAATATCCAGGGTTTATCTTCATTTATTCACTGACGGTCGAGACTCGAATCAATATCAAGCAATGGAACTCATAAAAAAGGTCCAGAATAAACTTCAGGGAAAAGAAGAAATTGTGACCATCATGGGGAGATTTTATTCAATGGACAGAAAGAAAAAATGGTCAAGGACTCAAAAGGCTTACCAAACTTTAACATCTGGAAAAGGTGTAAAAAACTTTAACTACCCGGAAGAAGGGCTGGTTGCCAGTTACAACAAAGGAGATACAGATGAATTTATAGAACCATTTCTGATCAATGACCCTAAAAAAACCAAAAGAATAGGGGATAACGACGGACTTATCTTTTTTAACTTGAGATCCGACCGCGCCAGGCAATTGGCAAAAACTTTCGCCCAAGAGGACTTTGAAAAAAAGAACCCCAAGTCCTTTGAAAGGGCTAAAAAAATAAAAAATTTGCTTTTTGTGGCCATGACCAATTTCGGACCTGACCTAGGAAACATTTTAACCGCCTATCCGGATATCAGAGTCGATCATACCTTGCCCGAACTATTAAAGGATCTGAAGCAACTCTACATCTCAGAAACAGAGAAATACGCCCACGTATCCTACTTTTTCAACGGTGGAAAAGCCGGAAAACTGAATGGAGAGGATTATTACATCCTGTCCTCACCAAATGTAAAATCCTATGACAAATCTCCAAAAATGAGGAGTGAGGATCTATGCCAAAAAGTTTTAGACAACCTAAAAAAAGATAAATACGAAGTTACAGTATTGAATTTTCCGGCACCGGATATGGTCGGACATACAGGTAATATAGAGGCAGCCTCCAGGGCTTGTCAGATCCTGGATTCTTGTCTAGACAAAATAGTAAAAGGTTATTTAAAAAAAGAAGGGACGATCATTATTACAGCTGATCACGGCAATGCCGAAGAAATGATCGATAAAGAATCCGGTCAGGTAATAACAGCTCATTCAACCAACCCGGTTCCTTTTATTTTGGTAAACCAGCATCTGAAAAACAAGACCAAACTTCGAAAGGACGGAATACTGGCCGACATATCTCCTACCTTGCTGGATATACTGAGCCTAAAAAAGCACTCACACATGGACGGAAAGTCTCTAATCATTAAGTAAAGAAAAAATGGAGTCCAAAAAAAAGATAATACAAAACCCCTCGTTTTTGTTGCTTCTCACAATTGACGGCTGGGATGAGAATTGGAAAAAACATAAATTACTAAAACAAGCAGAAACCCACAACTTTGACGAACTGATTTCAAGTTATCCATACACCTCCCTGTGCATAGAAAGGAGTCAGGAGGCCTTAAAAAAAATAAAAGATCTTTCTGAGGTAGGTTATTACAA
>CAZNAQ010000105.1:0-2840 GCA_964571265.1 uncultured Gammaproteobacteria bacterium
TAATAATTCTCCGGGTCGTTTTGGGACCTGATCCTTTCACCTAGATTCTCTCCTAAAGACCTGAAAATAAAGGGTTTTTCTTGAATTTCTTCCACTGTCTCGGCTAGTTTATCAATGTCTTCGGAAGGGTACAAAATACCTGAAAAACCGTCTTCCACCAATTCAGAAATTCCACCCAGGTTAGCACATACCAAAGTTTTTGTCAAGCATCCGGCCTCCAAAATACTGTACGGTTGATTCTCTTGCCATCTGGAAGGAAAAAGGATTGCCCTGGCTGAAGCAATGTACTTGAACAACTCTTCTTTTTCCAGGTGTCCCAAAAAAAATATCCGCTCCTCCAACCCCCTGTCTCTAACCATCTTTTCCAACTCCTCTTTTTGAGGTCCTTGGCCGAAAATCAAGAGTCTGGGTTTTGAGCTTAATCTTGACCAGACCCTAATCAAATCTGTAACCCCTTTTTCAGAAGATAAGCGACCAAAATATACAAAATACCCCTTGTCAGAAGCTTTTTGTTTTAGAGATCCGAGTACCAGAGGATTAGGTAAGATCTTTATATCTCTGTCAAAATCAAACTCCTCAAACTTATGGGCCAAGAATCTACTTGGAGAAACAAACACTTTAACAGGATCATAGAACCTGAAAAAAGTATGAAAATAGGCCTCCAGGGTACAGACCAAGCTTTTGGAATAAGAATTGTCCACACACTTGTCCAAAAAACATTTGTAATAACTGCGGGGCTTACTCTTTTCCCAATTCCTTCCTCTGACAAAAAGATTATAATTGGGGCAGATCAATTTATAATCATGCAAGGTCATTACCACAGGAACTCCTTGTTTTTTTAACTCCTTTAATATGGAGGGGCTTAGATGGTGATAGATGTTGTGAACATGGGCCACTTCTGGTTTAAAATCCTTGATCAACTTTCTTATTTTTCTCCTGGCCTCTCGGTTATAAAAAAACCTACCAATCACCCTTAGTTTTCCTGACAGGGAATGTTGTTGGTTTATTTCCAGATAACTGACAAAATAATCCTGCCACTTATTAGGAATGGTCTTTGGATGCTTGGTGGAAAAATAGGCTACTTGATGACCTTTTTCCTCCAAGATCCTGCCAGTATCCAGGTAACACCTCTCAGATCCTCCGCGATAATAATGAAAATTGTTTATTTGGAGTATCTTCATATTATTTTTTGATTTTGAGGGCGTATTTCAATTTGTTAATAATGATCCAGCTTATTACTTTGTACCAATGCTTTTTCATTTCTCCTCTGAGGGTACATATTATCCAACTCTCAACTATTTCTTTGTTGTCTATTTTCCTTCTAAGTTCTTGGGCGGCAGATGATCTCCAGATCTCAGTCAAACTATCTTCTTCCAGGCTGCCCATCTTAAAATTTATTAAATTACTGGGGTAGACATCTCCGTTAACATCTACGAACAAAGAATCAGAACCGGCTCCGGTGGGCAACAACCTCTTACCTGTCTTGGCCCAATACAAAAGACCATAGTTAAAATATGCCCTAAGCCAATTCTTAGGTCTTAAACCTGACAATTCCTTGGCTATTATCCGCTCCAGACCTTCCTCCACTCTGTCCAGGTAAGTGATCTTATTCCCCTCTTTCTGGTAATAGATGTCCGAATTCTGGACCAAGGTCAGAGATAGTTGTAGGCCTTCGGCCCTGGAGAGATCATAGATATGGCTTAGTTCTTCAATATTGTCATCCATAATAGTGAATCCGATCCCTAAATTACTCATTCCCATCTGCCTGAGTTTTTCAATGGTGGACCAGGCCCGGTCATACATACCCGGAACACCCCTGATCCTATCATGGACCTCTCTTCTACCATCCAAAGAAACCCTTACTCCGATTCCGGGGTCTATTTGAAGTATCTCTGACATAAGAGTCGTTATCCTTTCCGTGGCATTACCGTTGGTAGATATGATCAATTCGGAATTAGGATGTCTCAACCTTAAATCCCTGATCATTTCAGGTAGATCAGGACTCAGAAAGGCCTCTCCTCCGGACAAATTGATGTATTTAAGATCACCGTCCAAATTCTTAAAAGCCTTGTCAGGCAGGTTTTTTCCCGCTCCCTGTTTCCAAATGTTACACATCTTACATCTGGAATCACAGTTATAGGTAACGGCTATGGTGGCGCTTTGAGGCTTAGGGTTTTTTGAAAAAAGCTTGATTCTTTGAAGTCTTTCTTTAAACATTTTTAGATATATTCTTAAATTATAAAAAAAGTTAACCAGATACCTGGATATTCTTTTCTTGGGTAGATTTTTGGACAAAAAACGATCCACTCCCTCTTTATCCATCCGCAATCTAAAAACAGAGGCGGTTCCACCAGAGGAAGCTCCGTGATAATGAATAGCCCTGGAAAAAGGATAATAGATTGTTCGGTAACCCTTTTGTTTAAGAGCAAAACCAAGATCAAAATCTTCCCCTCCCAAAAAATAAGCACTGTCCAAGCCACCGACTTCGTCCAATCTTTTCCTGGAAATAAGGAGACAGGCCCCGGTTATCCAATCGGTCTCTTGGATCCTTTGTTTATCTATTTTCTTAAAAACAGTATCGCCGCTTATGGTGCTTCCCGGGATGAGTTTATGAAGACCGGATATCCGCAGAAACTCCCTACTCAAGGAAGGAAACCTACCAAAACTTATCTGCCAATTCCCATCAGGAAAATCTATTCTGGGACCTATGGCCCCGATTCGATCCTTGTTCCTCAAATAACCAAGCATCTTACTGACAGCCTTATCTTCTATGAAAAGATCAGAATTCAAAAGTAGTACATAGTCTCCTTCGGCACCCTGAAGACCCTGGTTAACAGCCG
>CAZNAQ010000106.1:0-2834 GCA_964571265.1 uncultured Gammaproteobacteria bacterium
AGGGGGTGGCGAATATTTGGACTACCAATATAGAGGAACTATCTTTATTGTAACCTTCTATAACGGCAACACCCACTTCCTTGTATTCCGGGTATAAAAGATTTTTTTTATGCAAAGGAGAATTCATCCAGGCCTGGACCACATCCTCACTGTCACTGAAGTCCAAGGCCAGATTTTCTCCTACATACAAATAATCGTAACCGACTTTACTTACCCAGTCTGAGAATTTCTTTTCTTCTGTATTATGACTGAATATCTGTCTTTGTTTTAAAAAATCTCCTTTGTTCTTGGCAGCCTTGGTCAAAAATTGGTTGGCTCTTATGGGTTTTAAGTCCTTTTTAACCCTTTCTTGATTACTCAGCTCGATTATTTCTTCTGACTTGATCGAGGCATTAACGTTTTTGGGACACAAAAAAATCCCTGCTAAAAACAGAGATATTGCAAAAAGAATAAAAAAAGAATTGTTTCTTAAATGAAGCTTGGTTGTCATTTTTTTGTTTTTGTTTTTTAAGATAATCGTCTTTCCAGGCTTTTATCTTATATTCTTATTATATCACACATTTTCCTTTTTTTCAAGCCCCTTTATTTGTTCAATTTTTCTTTATAAGGTTGTATTGCTTCTTTAAAGTCATCCAGGTCTTTCTTGGCAATTGATTCGGCTGGAGGTAATTCTAGGTTCAAGGGGTTTATTTTTATGCCGTTTTCTATCATTTCATAATGAAGATGAGGTCCGGTGGAGAAGCCGGTGGACCCGACTCGACCTATTACATCTCCTTGACTAACTCTTTGTCCGGGACTGACCAGTATTTCTGATTGATGAGCGTATCTGGTAGTATAGGTGGAATTATGCCTTATAGCTGTCAGGTAGCCGTAACCTGAGGAGTTCCACCCGGCAGAAGTGACCACACCATCTCCCACGGCCCTGATCGGAGTCCCTGTGTTAGCAGCGTAATCTATGGCTCTATGAGAACTGGTAAAGGTTTGGAATTTGGCCAGATACCTGGGGTCTTCGGTGTAACCTGAGGAAATATATTTATAGGCGACCGGGGCCCTTAAAAACATTTTTTGGGCCGACTCTCCTTCTGAAGTGTAATAACCCTCATCATCTTCAGATCCTTCATAGTGGAAGACTTCGTATTTTTCTCCGTTGTTTATGTATTGGGCTGCCAAAATCCTTCCCGGTCTTATATATTCCCCTTCCAGATATTTTTTTTCATAGACTATCTTAAAAGTGTCTCCTTCTCTGGTCTGCATGGCAAAATCAATAGTCCATTGCAGGACTTCGGCCAATTCAACAATGGTTCGAATGTCTATGTTTTCCTTTTGGGCCGCTTTATACATTGAACTTTTTACCCTTCCTTGAGAGGTCACTATTTTGGTTTCATAGGGTATTTCCTTTATTAAAGCTTGCCATTCTTGTCCTGTTAGATCCTGGGGGTCGGAGGTAGTGGCCATGAGTTCTTCTTGGTTATTTATGTTGTATTTTATCTTTTTAAGCTCTTCTTTCGGGGTAAAACTTAATTTTATTTCCCTTCCAGATCTGATTCTGGAGAGGTCATAGACGGGCTTTAGGCTGTTCAGTATATTTATTGCCTGAGACCTGGAGATTCCGGCTTTTTGCATCAAGGAGGTGTAGCTATCCCCGCATTCTATGGGAATTTTGACTTTGATATCTTGGGGAGTTTTCGCAGTGGAGGTGGAAACGGCAAATTCTTCTTTTTTGCATTGTTCTAATTCTTTTTCATTATTAGACCAGAAGGCGAATGTGTCTTTTTGGGTATAAAAAAAGCCTGATAATATACTCAGGACCAACAGAAGGGATAGGGGTGCCAATATGGAAAAGGAGGGTCTTTTCATCAAGCTTATTATAGAATATATTTTTTAAGCGAGCAAGATGTTGTTTTTTACGGTGTTTGATATTGACTTTTTTGACTTTGTGCTATTATTTATATATGAATATGAAACAAAAAATAATTTCTTCATTTTTCCTCTTCCTTCTCCTTTTTGTTAATATTTTCTCCTTGGCCGATATCGAGGGGGCCTCTGCTTCCTCGTCCTTGAAAAATGAATCGGAGGATAGATATGTTTTAATCCAGGCTTTAGCAGGGAGAATGTTGATTCAGGCTGAAGATAAGGGACAAGTCTATTATATAGACCCGATTGATCTAAGCATGCATTTTTTGGGTCGACCGGAACAAGCTTTTGAAATAATCCGTGGTCGAGGTATGGGAATCACTGATGACGATTTGTCCAAATTTCAACCAGCTGTTTCTCATCTTACTGGCAAAGATAGTGACGGAGATGGTCTTCCTGATGATTTCGAGATAGCCATGGGTACTGACCCCTATAATCCGGATACCAGTGGCAACGGGTTTGATGATAGAACTGAAATTAAACATGGTTATGACCCCCTAAAAGAACAAGGGCGCCTTCCTGTTGATCAGGGATTCACCCAAAAGCATTTGGGTAAGATATTCTTGCAAGTCGAGGGCAGAGGAGAGGCTTGGTACATAAACCCAGATGACGGACTCAGGTACTTTTTGGGTCGTCCGGTTGACGCTTTTAAGATAATGGGGAGTTTAAGTAAAGGACTTTCCAATGATTTTTTTAGAGCCCTAAAAGGAGAAAGGGTCAATCTTTCCAAAAAAATAGAAATAGATACTCAGAACCAAGAACTATCTTATTTTTTAGGGGGCTTGAAATTGGGTCAATATCCGGTTTCTACAGGAAAACCGAGCACCCCCACACCCCACGGACATTATCAAATAACAAACAAAATTGATCTGACTTGGTCCCCATACGGATTGTGGATGCCTTATTGGCTGGGTTTGGGT
>CAZNAQ010000107.1:0-2832 GCA_964571265.1 uncultured Gammaproteobacteria bacterium
ACTTACCCCAGCCCTGGATCTTTTTAGAGCATCGGCTACCGCTTTTATGGCCTCGGTCTGACCGATAACCTTTTTGTTGAGTTCATTTTCGGCATTACTTAACTTTTGAGCTTCTGATTTGAGCATTTTAGACACGGGAACCCCGGTCCATCTGGATATCACTTTAGCTATATCTTCTTCTCCAACTTCTTCTTTTAAGATGCTTTGTCCGTGTTTCTGGATATCAGCTAATTTTTTCTCCTGCTCTCTAACTATCTTATCCAACTCCGGAATTTTACTGTATTTTATTTCAGCCACCCTGGCCAGGTCATCCCCCTTCCTTTCCGCTATTTCAGCCTCTGACTTTAATTCTTCTATTTGCCTCTTTGTATTTCTTATATTTGTTATGATCTCTTTTTCATTCTCCCAATGTAACTCCAGTTGATTGGCTCTTTCTTTGAGTGCCTCTAGTTCTTTATTTATCTCCTGATATTTATTTGATTTAGGATTTTTAAGACTGGCTTTGGTTATCTCCAATTTCTTGATCTTTCTTTTTAGATCATCGATTTCTTCTGGAGTGGAGTCAACCTCCATTCTTAAAGTGGAAGCCGCTTCATCCATTAAATCCACCGCTTTATCAGGCAGAAATCTATCAGATATATACCTGCTGGAAAGCTCTACAGAAGCCACCAAAGCCTCGTCGGTTATTCTTACTCCATGATGAATTTCGTATTTTTCCTTAATTCCTCTAAGGATGTTAACCGAATCTTCTTGGCTAGGTTCACTTACAAAAATGGGTTGAAATCTCCTTTCCAAGGCAGCATCCTTTTCAATATATTTTTGATATTCCTTAGTGGTAGTGGCCCCTATAGTTCTCAACTCACCTCTAGCCAGGGCCGGTTTCAACATGTTAGAAGCATCCATGGCTCCTTCAGAAGCACCTGTTCCCACTAAAGTGTGAAGCTCATCAATAAACAGGATAACCTCGTCTTTCTTTACTGTTATTTCTTTTATGACCGCTTTTAATCTATCCTCAAATTCACCCCTAAATTTAGCTCCGGCCACTAATGCGCCTAGGTCTAGACTAACTATCCTCCTATCCTTTAAATTCTCGGGTACATCTCCATCCACTATTCTCTGAGCCAACCCTTCTATAATAGCGGTTTTTCCAGTTCCAGCCTCCCCCAAAAGAACAGGATTGTTTTTAGTTCTTCTAAGAAGGACTTGCATTACCCTTCGTATTTCTGATTCTCTTCCTACGACTGGATCAAGCTCCTTTTTTTTGGCCAACTCGGTAAAATCAATGGTGTATTTTTCCAAAACTTTGTACTTGCTTTCCGGATCAGGGTCGGTAATATTTTCTCCACCCCTGATATCTTTCAAAATATTGGATACCTGTTCATAGTCAACTTTTAAATTCATTAAGATCTCCTGGGCCTTGGACCTTACTCCAACCAGGGCTAATAATATATGTTCATTAGATATATATTCATCCTTCATGTTTTCTGCCTCTTTTTTAGCCCTTTCTAAAACCATAGCTACTTCACTGGTGCCCTGAACAGCCCCAACATCGCTATGGGAATTCAGGGTAGAGCTAACACTTGATTCTTTGGGCAATTTTTGCATTTCCAACCTTATTTTTTTCTCTAATTCATCCGGATCTGTGTTTATTTTTTCCAAGATAGGTCTGACCAGGCTTTCCGGTTGGGTGAGCATCGCCAAAAGCAGGTGAAGGGCTTCAATATTTTGTTGCCCGTTATCTTGAGCTATAACTTGAGAGTTTATTATGGCCTCCTGGGCCTTGTTAGTGAATTTATTGAACATAAATATTTAATGTAGTTAAGGCTTATTATTTAGCACTTAATAATTAAGATTGCTAATAAAACTATAATACAAGCTTTAATTGGTGTCAAGTTGAGCTTGTTTTAGATCTGTTATAATATTATAATAATAATATGAAAAAATTGCAAAAATATTTTTAAGAAACCCTGGTTTTTCAAATACTTGGAAATAAGAATTATTATGAAAAAAAATAAAGAAAATGTAAATATATTGGGTGTCAATGTTTCAAAAATATCCAAACCCGAGCTAATTTCCCAAATTAAGGATTTTTTAAAAAAGAACAGTAAACGACAACACCTTATATTCACCCCTAATCCTGAAATGATCCTGGAAGCAGCTGGGGACGAAGAGTTTTTCTATATACTGAACAGAGCGGATATAGCCATACCAGATGGCATTGGACTTAAGGCAGCGGCCTGGATCTCAGGTAAAAAACTTAACAGGATTACCGGATCCGACCTGACTAAAGACATTTTTAAATTGGCCCAAAAAAAGGACCTAAGAGTGGGTATAATAAAACCGCGAGACAGCCTGTCAACAAAAAAGGACCTTGATCAAGCCTTAAAGGCTAATTTTCCGGATCTTAAATTCTTTGTAACAGAAACATCTTCAAGGGAGGTAAAAAACTTCAAAAACAAGGATCTTTACCAGTTCAAGCCCCAAGTAATTCTTGCTAGTCTGGGAGCCCCTTTTCAGGAAAAACTTCTTTTTTACAGTCTAAAAAACTTTCCTGGCTCTAAATTGGGTATAGGTATCGGAGGTTCCTTGGATTTTATCAGCGGAAAAATATCTAGGGCCCCAAAACCTTTAAGAGTGTTGGGTTTAGAGTGGCTCTGGAGACTCATAAAACAGCCAAAGAGATGGAAGAGGATATTAAGAGCCACCATTCTCTTTCCTTGTAAATTTTTACACTGGAAATTCATCCTCCCTTTTCTTTATAGAAGTAATGTAATCTGTTTTCTTTACAAAAAGGAAAAAAACAGCTATAAAGTATTGGTGGTAGAAAGACAA
>CAZNAQ010000108.1:0-2829 GCA_964571265.1 uncultured Gammaproteobacteria bacterium
TTAAAAGAAGATTTAAAAAGACAACAAAAAAGGAATGAGGGTTCTGTTTATAGAATTATAGGACTTACCCTGGAAACCAGGCCCGACTATATTAATGATAAGGAGTTGTTTGAGATGCGTGAGCTAGGTGCCACACGAGTGGAGCTAGGTGTTCAGGCGGTTGATGACGATATTTTAGCCAAAAATAAAAGGGGTCATAACCTGGACACCATAATTGGGGCCACTCAAGCTTTAAGGGATTATGGTTTTAAGATCACTTATCACATTATGCCCGGACTGCCCGGGTCTGACCACAAAAAAGACTTATCCATGTTTAGACTTTTATTTGAACATCCGGGTCTAAAACCGGACCAGATCAAGTTTTACCCCACAGTGGTCACAAAAGGGAGCGTGCTTTACAGGTGGTGGAAGCAAGGAAAGTACAAACCTTATTCTGACAAGGAGTTACAAAAACTGATCATTGAGTGCAAGAAGTTGATACCTTATTATACCAGGGTTATCAGGTTGATTCGGGATATTCCCGGAGAATCGATAGAGGCCGGTAACAAAATAACCAACCTTAGACAGATTATGAAGGATAAAAAAACACCTTGTTTTTGTATTAGGTGTCGAGAGTCAAGAGAAAAAGAATTTAAGTTTAAGGATCTTAAATTGTTTATTATTAAATATCAGACCGAAGAAGGACAAGAAAGATTTATTAGTTATGAGTCTCCTGACAGATCTAGTTTATATGGTTTTGTGAGGTTGAGGCTGCCCCAAATTAACAAGAATAAACTTTTAGAAGACCTCCCCAAAACAGCTTTTATAAGAGAACTTCATGTCTATGGAGAATTGGTTTCTGTGGGAAAAGATGATTCAAAAAAAACTCAACACAGGGGTTTGGGAAAAAAATTGATGAGCGAAGCTGAGAAACAAGCCTTGCTAGCTGGTTTTGACCACTTGGCTGTTATTTCCGGTGTGGGTGTTAGAGGGTATTATAGAAAATTTGGTTACAAACTTAAAAATACTTATATGGTAAAAAACTTAAAATAATAAGGTTTTATGACTAACCGGATTTTTATAGCCATAAATCTCCCCCCTGAGATCAAGAAGGAATTGGAGGGACACCAGAAACAAAAAGCGCAGGAGTTGGGCTGTTTTTGGAAAAGCAAGGAACAATCATTGCCTGTAAAATGGACCAAGCCGGAAAATATTCATTTAACTTTACTTTTTTTGGGTAATATTTATGAAAAGGACCTGAGATCAGTTTTTGAGTTGGTCAAGGAGGTATCTCGCAGACATAAACCGTTTGAAATCGATCTAGGTCAAGTGATTTACGCTCCGCCCCGAGCCCGACCCCCTAGAATGATATGGGTGTTGGTCCGGGAGTCCGGGAACCTGCTGAGGTTAAAAAAAGACCTTGATTCAGGTATAAAAAACACCCTCCCCTATATTTTTACCAAAGAAGACAGAGAGTTTTTACCGCATCTAACCCTGGCACGTTTTAAGCCGGCTTTTTATAAAGAACCAGGAATTAAAAAAATAGAAGAAACAAATAAAGACACTGGTCAGAACCTGAATTTTAAACCTGGGTCAGTGGAGGTTATGGAAAGCATCTTAAAACCCCGAGGACCTGAGTATAGGATATTGAAAAGCTTTCCCTTGGGAGTTTGATTTTAGGAAACTTTAAATAATAAAATACACTAAGTATTATGAGTATTAACAAAATAAGCAATTTTATTTTTGAGTTAAATCAATTAAAGAGACAGCGTCATAGTGGTTTTAAGCTGGCAGGAGTAAAAAGTCCGGATACTGTGGCCGAACATGTTTTTAGGGCCGCTCAGATCGGATATATTTTAGCTGTAATGGAGGGCAATGTCGACCCAGAAAGAGTGTTGGCTCTCTTGATCATTCATGATAATCCGGAATCCAGGCTCGGAGACCAGAATAAGGTGGCTGCCAGATATGTTTCTAAAAAAGAGGCAGAGATAAAAGTATTGGAGGACCAGTTGGAGGGACTAGGAGAAGAGATTCAAAGCAAGTGGACCGCCTATTTTAAGGAATATGAATCTCGTAACACCAGGGAGGGGGTGGTGGCCAAGGATGCTGATTGGTTGGAAACCGCTTTTCAGGCCAAGGAGTATTTGGACCTTGGTTATTTAGGCTCTCAAGAATGGATCGACAATGTAGAGAAAGCCCTGGAAACCGAGTCAGCTAAAAAACTTTTGGCCGAAATGAAAGAATCTCAATTCACTGACTGGTATCAAGGTTTAAAAAAGATGACTTACACCAAGTTAAAATAATAAAAAACCTTTAAGTTTTAAAACCAAAAACAAGACTCGAGAAGCAGGGTTGGTTTTTTTGACAAAGCCTGGTAAGTGCAATATGATTAAAATACAAATTTTGCTTTAAGACAGGTCAATTCTTTTAAGGACCTTTTTATTTCTTAGTATTATCAATACTTTGTTTAAATTTCGGTTTAAACAGGTGTTTCTTTGATCATGCCCACATACAACAACCTTTCCCAAGTTGACCCCGAGACCTTTAATATTCTTATTGAAGAGACAGAAAGGCAAAAAGAAGAACTGGAGATGATTGCTTCAGAGAATTATGTTTCAGCCGCTGTTTTAGAAGCCATGGGAAGTGTGTTTACCAATAAGTATAGTGAAGGTTATATTGGTAACCGTTATTATGGAGGAAATCAGGTGATCGATAAAATTGAGCAGATCGCCACAGACAGGGCTAAGGAACTTTTTCAGGCCGAGCATGTGAATGTTCAAGCCCTTTCCGGGTCCCCGGCCAACGCGGCTGTTTAGTTTGCTTTTTTAGAACATGGTGATAAGGTGTTGG
>CAZNAQ010000109.1:0-2757 GCA_964571265.1 uncultured Gammaproteobacteria bacterium
AAAACAAGACCCAAGAGCCTCAGGTAGTTGTTTGCAGAGAGTTGTCCAAAATGCACGAAAAGATCTACAGAGGAGGAGTGGGGGAGATTATAAAAAAATTGGACCCTGAGCAGGGAGGATCCAAAGATGACCAAAAAGGAGAATTTGTGGTTATTATATACCAATAATTTAAATATTAAATAAAATAGATATGAGCACCCATAAATTTTATGTAACTACACCCGTATATTATGTGAATGCTAATCCTCATATCGGCCATACCTACACCACTGTCTCGGCTGATATTTTGGCCAGATTCCATAGAATGTTGGGACAGGAAGTGTTTTTTTCTGTTGGAACCGATGAGCATGGGGCTAAAATTCAAGAAAAGGCCGAAGAAGTTGGTGAAGAACCTCAAAAATTCGTGGATAGGGTGGCGGCCCAGTTTGAGTTGACCTGGGATGAAATGGTTATTTCTCATAACAGATTTATTCGCACTACGGAAGAGGGTCATAAAAAAGCTGTCCAGGAGGCCTTGCAGCACATGTATGATAAAGGTGATATTTATTTGGGGGAGTATGAAGGTCTTTATTGTCAGGGTTGTGAACAATATAAAAATGAGGTCGATTTAGTGGAAGGCAAGTGTCCGGATCATCAGGTGGAGCCGAAGAAGATAAGTGAGGAGAGCTATCTTTTTAAGATGTCTGGCTATTCAGAGGAGTTGAGGAAAAAGATAGAAAATGATGAATTAAAGATAAGTCCTGAAGAAAAGAAGAATGAGGTCCTGAATTTTTATAAAAGAGAAGGTCTTCATGATATCTCTTTTTCCAGGAAAAATGTTAGTTGGGGCATCCCTCTTCCCTGGGATGAAAAACATACCGCCTATGTCTGGGCTGACGCCTTCTTGAATTACTTGACTGTTTTAAACTGGAGAGGTTGGGCCGGAGAAGCACCTGATTTTTGGCCCGCTCAAATTCAGTTGATGAGCAAGGATATATTGCGTGTCCATGCCACTATTTGGCCAGCCATGCTTTTATCTCTTGGCCTGGAGTTGCCCAGGGAGATATTTGTGCACGGCTTTTTTGTTGTTGATGGTAAAAAGATGAGTAAATCGCTAGGCAATGTCATCACACCTCAGGACATGAAAAGCAGATACGGAGTGGATGCCTCCAGATACCTTTTATCCCAAGCTACTGTTTTTGGTCATGACGGAGATATCGGATGGGAAAAATTCGATCAAAGGTTCAACGCTTATCTGGCCAATGGTTTGGGAAATTTAGTGGCTCGGGTCTTGAGCTTAACTGAAAAGAACTTTGACAGTCTGGTTCCGGAGGTTAATCTACAGGAATGTCGGAATTTAAACATGAGGAATGAAGAAGAAGAGGTTGAGAAATTTGAAAAAGTTTGTCAAAAGACGGTAGTTGATTATAAAAAAAATCTGGAGAAAAAGAGCTTGGATGGAGCTGTTGAAAATATTAATTTCTTAGTCGGGGCCTGTGATAGGCATATTTCCGCTGTGAAGCTTTGGGAGATGGTGAAAAAGGACTCAGAAGAAGCGAGTAAACATATTTACTCCTTGTTAGAGACAATTAGGATAATAGCCTGGCTTTCCTGGCCCTTTATGCCTGAGGCGTCTGAAAACATATTTTTTAAACTGGGTCTGGATCCGGCCCGGGAGATGAGGACAAGTTTTTCAGAGGCCGTGGTTTGGGGTGGACTTGAATCAGGTCAAAAAGTAAAAAAGGGAGATCCTTTGTTTCCCAGATTAAGCTAGTTTTTGTTAAAATTGATTTAAAATTATATTTTAAATAATGATCTTGATTATCATTAAGGTCATTATTGATTAAATTATGATGACTGGATTAAACCTTATGAGCACCATAGTCTTTATGTCCATTGTTTTTTGGCTGATAATTATTATCGGTGTTACTCTCTTGGTGATCTATTTATTAAAACAGTTCAACCAAAAACAAACAGAACAGGAAGATGATTCTTTGGATATCCTAAAACAGAGGTACGCCAAGGGTGAGATAGATAAAAAAGAATATCAAGAGAAAAAGAAGGAACTTGAGAAAAAATAAACCACATCCTTATTTATGGACTCTGATGACAAGATAATAGAAGTAAAGAACTTGAGTAAAAAATTCGATTCTTTTGTGGCCGTAAACAATGTTAGTTTTAGGGTCAAAAAGGGGGAGGTTTTTGCTTTTTTGGGACCAAATGGGGCCGGAAAGACCACGGTCATAAAGATGTTGACCACATTGTTAAGACCCACTTCCGGAAAGATCAGTCTTAATGGTTTTGATGTGTTAAAACAAAAAGATAAGGCAAGAGGGTCTTTTGGAATAGTTTTTCAAGAACCAAGTTTGGATGAGGAGTTGACCGCCAAGGAGAACATGGATTTCCATGCTGTCCTTTACGGAGTGAATAAAAAAGAAAGAAGAGAAAAAACAGAAGAATTGCTTAAATTTGTGGGACTAAAGGAGTGGGGAGATGTGCTGGTGAAGAAATTTTCCGGTGGTATGCGCAGACGTTTGGAGATAGCCAGGGGTCTCTTGCATCATCCAAAGGTTCTATTTTTGGATGAACCCACTTTGGGATTGGACCCTCAAACCAGAACCCAGATCTGGGAAGGTATTATAAAGCTAAACAGGGATAAAAATATGTCAGTATTCTTAACTACTCACTACATTGAGGAAGCTGAAAAAATGGCCGATCAGGTGGCAGTGATTGATAGAGGAGAGATCATAAAGCAGGGTACTCCAAGAGAGATAATGG
>CAZNAQ010000110.1:0-2741 GCA_964571265.1 uncultured Gammaproteobacteria bacterium
GATGAGTGGTTTGAGTTATAGTTTAGCTTTTAGAGTTAATTAATTTAAATAATAGTTTAGTAATTTTTAACAAAAAATTATGTTTACAAACAAGACACTAAAGAGGAAGGGAAAGTATGTGGCTAAACTGAGCGTTTTTGCTATTCTTATAGGATCAATGCTGGTTTTGCCTATTTTTTCAAATCATAAGGATAACCGAGTTTTAGCGGTGGACAACCTTATCAAAGGTGGCAGTTTCGAGTCTGACATGGACAAATACTGGGTCAACTGGAAACAGGACGGGAATGAAAGAAGTTATGACCTTCACCGTTCTTACGAGGTATCTTCTTTCGAGAACGGTTCCTACTCCGGGGCCGTGACAGTCGAGGGAGAGTTGCAGGAGGAGAACAATTTGGCTGCTTTGATCTCTGATAATGAGACCAATAGTTTCAGGGTAGAAGAGGGCCAAACCTATTATCTTAATTTTTCAGCCAAAGCAAGCGAGGAGATGGAGCTATTTATCTTTCTTCAAGCAGTGGTAGAAGATGATTACACATCAATTACCGAATTTGAATTTCCTCAGGTTGGAACCGAGTGGAACGAGTATCTTCTTGAGTTCACTCCAGAGGTTACAGATGACGAGGCCATCCTTTTTATTGGCTATGATAATATGCCGGAAGAAGCTACTTTGAATATAGACGGCATTCGTTTGTTTGAAAAGAATATTTATGTGGACACCGATAGGGTTAGAGGCAATATCGGAGATGATGTTACCGTAACCTTACGCAATTTCGGTTTTTTCAGGCAGGATCAGGTGGAGATCGAGCTTCCTTATTATGACAGAGATAGCGGAGAGACTACCACTACTACAGTGGAACCGAAAGAAATGAGAAGAGGTTATATGCCTATTTTTGAGATGAAAGAAGGAACTTTTCCCGGGGTTGGTAGAGTGTATGTGGCCGGAAGTTTTGTCGGGGAGTTTGATTATCAAGTGCAACCCCAGGTTAAGGAGATTTCTCCGGTCTTAGTGAGAGGAGGAAGTGATCTAACAGTTTATGGTGATGGTTTTGTGCCTGTGGAGGGTCAGACAAAATTAATCTTGGATGTTATCAATTCTGATGGACAGAATGAAAAAAGGGAGCTTGATTATTCTTTTATCGACTCTAGACTTACCAGCATTACTGCTGAGATACCGGCCAATGTTGTCAGAGGAAGACTTCAAGTAGCCACTTTTTTTGAAAATACCGAAGGAGAGACTGTAAAACAAGATTCAGGAACCTTTTCTTATAACCTAAGACCTAGAATATACAGTTCAGAGTGGAGTCAGAGAGGTTATGATCAAGTAGGAGATAAAATAAGGATCTACGGAACCGGTATCGCCGGAACACCCAGGGTTCATTTTTATCAATTTGATGAAGAAGATGAAGAGGAGAACGGACAAGAACTTATTAATGATTACCAATATGATAGGGATGATCTGGTTAGCAGGAATCGAGCTGAAGTTATACACATAGGAGAAGACGAGGTAGTGATCGAAGTGGAAACACCTCATAATGTAAATGAGTTGAGTATAGTAGTGGAAGCAGGAAGGAATTTTAGTAACAAGGCAAAGGCCTTGGAGCACAGGGCTAAGCCCAGATTAGAGGAGATCGACGCCTCTAGGAGTAGACAGATCAGTTCTGACAGTCCCAATATTCCGGCTTCTAAAATAGGTCAAGAGATAACTCTTCAAGGCCAAGGTTTTAGTTCTGCCAGCGGCACTATTGAGGCTGAATTTCAGGGATTTGACGAAAGGATCTCAGTCCCGGTGTCTGACGAGAACTTGAATAGACGCGGCAATGCCATGACCATAGAGGTTCCTGAGGGCGCTCAGAGCGGTTATGTAGATGTGATCGTTAGAGGAGAGAGGTCTAATTCTAGGCCTCTGGAAATAATTCCTACTATTTTGGATGTAAGTCCCGAGAATATAGAGGCTGGAGAAGAGGTGGTTATAGAGGCCAACGGCATGGGTGATAGAATCGAGTTGACCAAGGTCAACTTTCACCTGGGCGGAGATGAAAAGGTCAGTAAAACCCCGGAGGAGATCCAGAGAGAAGGGGACAATGTGATCATTTATGTAGAGGCCCCAGCAGGACTTTCCGGATCTGACTCTCACATCGATATCCAGTATGACAGATGGAGTAGCGGAGAGGAGTTCAACCTGGATGTCGAGCCTTATATCTCCAGAGCTGCCATTAATATGGATAATAAAGTTTTGACAATAGTCGGTCATGGTTTTTCTCTGAACCCCAGAGAGAACGATATAACTTATAGATATGCCGACGAGAATAGGACCGAGATCGATCCTGATGTTAGAAAACTCGGAGTCTATCCAACTCCTGAGGGGCAAGAAATCAGGATTCAGATCCAAGATGACTATCATTTCGGTTATGTCACGGTAGAGACCGGGGGCAAGACAAGTAATGAGGTTAATTTTGGACCGGTTAAGGTAAATAGGGTATCTAGGACAATTGAACATGTAAGGAGCGAGGACAGGGATATGGGAGTGTTGTATATTAGTGGTTATAACTTCGGCGAGGACGGAGGGGTCAGAGTCGGAGAAAATTGGGCCGATATACATTATCAGAGTGAATTTTTCATAATCGCTGTCATTGAGAAGGAGTATGTTTATGACAACCCAGTCATAGTAGCAAAAAGACAATAAACTATGAAAATATTTTTTATCGGACAAAAAGGAATTCCTTCGATAAGCGGGGGAGTGG
>CAZNAQ010000111.1:0-2601 GCA_964571265.1 uncultured Gammaproteobacteria bacterium
GACCAAGATTTTGACTTTGACCAGGACATGGACATGGATATGGGGGATGGAGATATTTCTGATTTTCAGGATTCGGATGCCGGTGATCATGATCTGGAGTTAATCCTCGGAGGAGAGATGGACCCGGACACCCTAAGACAAATTCTTTTGGAGTCAGGATTAGACCAGGAGGCTTTGGACCAAATAAGTGACGAGGAGTTGATGGAGCAATATGAGAAAGAAATAGAAGACCTTTAGATTTAAGGGATCTGTGAATTTGTGTTATAATAATATAAAGATTTTAAAAAATAAATAAAATATGAAAAATTATTCAACTAAAATAAGGATACTCATTGTAGCACCCTTATTTTTTATATTATTATTTTTTCCTTTTAAAACAGCCCAAGCTCAGTGGTCGGTCATAGATCCCGGAAACATTGCGACCAATTTAAAAAGTTGGATCACTAGGCAAGCAGAACGGGTTCAGGATTATGCCTGGGAAGAGGCCGGTGCTCGAGCCTTCCATGCAGCTCTATCAAGTGCTCTAAACACTATTGCTTATGACACAGCTGTTTATATAGGTTCAGGGGGGCGTTCTGGTGAACCTCTGTTTGTAAAAGAGGGATGGGGTGATTATCTGAGTAATATAGCCGATCATTCAGCCGGTCATTTTTTGGAACAATTGGGAAGAGATGAGAATTTTTTCGGAAAATTCAACTTGTGTCAACCAGACCCCAGGGTTAAAATGAGGATCGGTCTGGGCCTTATGGATCAGGTTAGGCCGAGCGACCCTGCTTGTACCTTAAGTGAGATGAGAGATAACTGGGATCAGGCTATAAGAGAGGGTGACTTTTTATCCAGAGCCCCTTCAATGTTTGATCCGTCTTCTACTGACTTTGGAATGTCTTTAAGTTTACAGACCGGAATGTGGGAGCAACAACAAGACGATATCTTAGAAGGGCAATTGCGTCGTGAAGAAGGAGGGGGCTGGATAGACATAAGAAATATTGCTGGAGAAAGAGAATCTCCTCCTGGAGAAGCGGAACAAAGAAGGAGTGAGGCTGGGGACGCCAGAATTCAAAGTTTTTCTCAGGCCACCAGTAATGCCTTTGTTGACGCTGCTAATGTATTTTTGAACCAATTGGCCCTAACTCTTTTTTATAACGTTATGTCTTCCATGGGAGGGGATATAAGCAGGTTCACTTCACCTTATTCAGGTGATTTTGGTGGCCTGACAGACTATGAGGATGACCCTCGAACAGGTAGAACTGATTACGAGGATACAGTCAGGAAATTAATGGAGCCTCAATTTTCTTCTCCTGGTGATTATAATATTTTGTTTGAATTAACCAATTGTCCTGATCCTCACAATCCCGGACCTACAGAATGTGTCATTACCGATAGGTTTCAACAGGCCATAACAGAGAGATTGACGGTGGCCGAAGCTATGGATAAGGGTTATTTGAATTCTGAAGGAACCTTTGGTTATTTAAGTAGTAGTTTGGAACCGGAATACATAAATGAGGCCTATCCTCACAGGTCAATGATAATTTTAAGAAAATATAGAATTCTGCCGGTCGGTTGGGAGGTGGCTGCTCAATATATAAGTGATAATTTTGGTACTATTGGAGGTACAAAGAGTTTGGAGCAAATGGTGCAGTGTTTTGATCCTGATGATGAATTTATCGGTTATCATGAGGATTGGTGTGAGGGCTTGGTGGACCCCCATTGGGTATTAAAGGCTCCTAAGAACTATTGTGCCAGACAAGGTCCTGGTCCTATGATCATGGATGAAAGGATAATGGAGGGTGGTGGTAGTTATGACGACCAGGTTGTAGAAAGTTCATTGAATGTGGTCCGATCTCAGGAATATTGCGCTGATGAGCAAACCTGTATCAAAGAGGCTTCGGACGGAACTTGTGAATTTTATGGTTATTGCACTAAAGACAGAAGGGAGTGGGAGTTTGACGGTGAGTCCTGCGACCCTACTTTTAATACTTGTCAGACATTTCAAGACAAAGATGGAAGTCAAATATCTTATTTAAAAAATACTCTGGATTATGGCATATGTAGTGCTGAAAACGCCGGATGTAGCGAGTACGCCCTGGCTGATTCTGGTATCAACTATGATATGGATTCTGATCAGATCGACTGGTTTGATAGCTCTCAAAATGCTTACTTTAATCGCGAGGCCCAAGAATGCGGCTCTGATGACGAGGGTTGCCAGGAATTTATAAGAACCGTAGATGGGCTAGGGACCAACCTTTTGGTGAATTCCAGTTTTGAGGAGGATCTCAGTCAGGGTTCCTGGGACTCTTTAGGTCAAGTTTCTAACGAATCCTACCACAGACAGAGATCTTTGCTCTTGGATTCCGGATCCCATACTTACACAAAACAAGTGGGCCCGACCGACTTCAGCACCAGAGGTCAGGCTTACACTTTATCCATGTATGCTCAGGGATGCGGAGAAAACGACACCTTTGAGATAGAAGGCCAGGACGAATCAAGTTCCCTGGAGTCCTCGAGTGATGACTGGACCAGAAAAAGGACTACTCATATTTTTTCAGAGGATTTTGCTTTGCAGGAATATGTGGAAATCAACGTTGATATTAATTCTTCTGA
>CAZNAQ010000112.1:0-2556 GCA_964571265.1 uncultured Gammaproteobacteria bacterium
GTTATTATTTAAGGATTTCCACCTCAGCCCTCTTTATTCCGAATTGTATGGCATCACCCCTTCTTTCCATCCAAACATCTATTCTATTGGAGTATCTGGCATTCATTCTATCTCTAACCACAAAGACTTTATCTCCGAAGTATTCCGGAATCCTGATCTTGGTTCCAAAAGGGAGGTGGTTAGCGGCCACTGTATCACCTACCTTAGTAGTACACAGATTATAACCATTGGCAGTAATACAGGGAAATTCATTGCACTGAGCCACTTCTGAATTATAGGCGGTTATATCGGATTTTATAATATACTCCACTTCCCTATCATTGTTTTCAGGAAGTCTTTCTTCTGAATAAAAAACTTCTTCCACTTCTCCTTTTTCATCCAAAACAAAGATGAAATTATCGCCCAAACGTTTTTCTAATTCTTCCTCAAGTAAGGAGTTTATTCTTAAAAAAGAATCATCAGCGGAAATAAATGCTGGAGCGGCCCAAAGGATTACAGAAACAAGGACCACAGCCAAAACACCACCACTGATACCAAAAATTTTTTTAGGACCAAAAAAGGGTGATTTTTTAAGTCTTGAAAAGCCTTCCAAAACCTTGGAATTCATAATAAATATTTTTACAAATAAAAAATTCCCTAAAAGGAAATCCTATTTATTTACCATAAAAAGCTTTTTAAGTCAAGACCTAAAAACAAAAGAGGGTTTCAAGACCCTCTTTTGTTTTTTTGTATTTAAGTTTTCGAGTGGTCGATTATTATTTAACAACCTCTCCTTCTACAGCATTTTCTTTATTCTGGCCACTTCCGGAATCATCCTTGTCTTTCTTGTCTTTTTTAAATATATAGATCTGTTGAAGTAGCATGGTTATGTTAAAGACTAGTAAATACAAAGTAAAGGCCGCTGGCAGAGTAGCACCTATAAACACTATTAAAAGAGGCATAAAATAGGTCATCTGCTTATTTATAGAGGCCATCATATTTTCATCCTGAGCTCCTTTAGACTGAACTTCCGGCTTTTTGGACATCATCATTTTAATTTGAAAATACTGAGCTATACCAGCCAAAACAGCCAAAGGTATACTGGGAACCGATAGATCCAAAAAACCAAAGGCTATAGTGTCTATTATTTCAGGCTTTTGCACAAAAGAATAGACCAACTCCAGAGACTCTTCCCCCAATCCTCGCCTAAATATCTCTACAATAGCGATAAAAAAGGGTAGTTGGATCAAAAGGGGTAGACAAGAGGAGAAGGGATTAACCTTATGTTCTTTGTAAAGATCCATCATGGCTCTACCCATTTTCTCTTTGTCGTCCTTATGCTCTTTTTTTATTTCCTCGATCTTGGGTTGAAGGTCTTGTAAGGATTTTTGAGACTGAATCGATTTTTTGGAAAGCGGCAAAAATATCAATCTGACAATTATGGTTAGTAAAATAATGGCCAAACCTAGGTCTTGAGCCGGAACATTATTGTACAAAAATATCAACAAATTGAAAATGGGTTGATAAAAAACGATCTTTAGTAGTTCAAGCATAGTAGTGATTATAATTTATTATACAGGGTCATGCCCTCCTTTATTAAAAGGATTGCATCTTAAAATTCGCCAACCAGTCTTAACTCCTCCTCTGAAAAGACCATATTTTTTTATAGCTGAGATGGCATAATTGGAGCAAGTGGGGGAAAAACGGCAATAACCGTAAGGAAACAGATAACTAAAAAGGCCGTGGTCAGGAGACAGGGTCCTTTGATACAACTTGATAGTAAAAATAGCTATGTTGCGAAAAAAATGTTTAAAAAAACAAAACATATAACTACAAAAGTTTAAGTTTTTTTAAGTGTTTAAGATAGGTTTTTTTTAAAACTTCAAAATCAATTTCTTTAGCTTCTGGTAAGACCACTACTACCACATCAAAACCTAACTTCATCTCCTCTGAATAAAGTTTAATGGCCTCACGGATCCTTCTTTTTATTTTATTTCTCTCTACAGCACTCTTAGAGACCTTGTTACTAACTATAACACCGAACCTATTTTCTGGAAAGTTGTTTTTTAGGACTTTTAAGCCCATGATCCTGTCAAAACTGGAAGACCCTTTTTGAAAAACCTTATCAAAATCGTTTTGCTTGGTTAAGCGGTTTTTCTTTTTTAACATAAAATAAAAAATAATTGTTTTAAAAAACAAATTATTTTATAGAGCTTTTATTTAGAGATCGAGACCGCCAACTCCTTTCTTTTTTTCAATCTCCTTCTTTTTAAGGTATTTCTTCCGTCCTGGGTCCTCATTTTTACCCGAAAACCGTGTTTTTTCTTAGCCCTTCTTTTGTTGGGCTGATAAGTTCTTTTAGGCATAATTTCCTCTATTTAACTTGATAAATTTTTTGATTATTAATTCCAATAACAACATCATCCAAGTTAACACTTTTTTTAAAATTAGTCAATTATTTTAAGGAAGGACTCTTGCTAAAAAAGATCCTTTCTTATATAATGAATATGATTTAAAAGTAATTTGTGAGGCCATGACAAAACAACAAAAAATAAATTCAGAAACCCTGAAAGAGAT
>CAZNAQ010000113.1:0-2549 GCA_964571265.1 uncultured Gammaproteobacteria bacterium
ATCTTTATTGTTATTAATTATACTGATCTCAAACATAATGTCAAGGTACCGGGGGTTGTTGGGCACCAAGGAAAAGGCCTTTTTTATGTTCTCCAGGGCCTGTTTTGGAGCATCATTGTACTTATCAGATATAGCCAGGTCATAATATATTTCAGCCTGCTTAACCACATCATCGTCTTTCAACAGTTTTAAAATATGCTTATAGGTCTCCTTAGCCTCCTGAAATTTTTTATTCTTAAAATAGACATCTCCCAATTTCTCAAAGGCAATAATATTTTTACTGTCAAGCCCGACTATTTCGATCAGCTTAGATTCTATCTCTTCAAAGTTATCCTCAGGATCCATTTCTTCAATATCACTGAAAAGCTTGTCTATCTTTCTCTCTTTGTTCTCCTTTTTGTCTTTTAATTGTCTGTCATAACTCTCCTTGATCTGAAACAACTTGTCATAACCTCCGACCAAAAAATTGTTCAAACCCTTAAAGGCGCCACTGAAAGCCTGGGAAAAATGGGAATTCCATTTGATTATGTTTCTTTTCATTCTGTTGCCGGCAATACTTTCCTTGAACCTGGCCTCTTTTTCTCTAGGGATAGTGTCCACATCCAAACTGGCCAAAAAAGGAAACTTTCTGACCACAATAAATATTATTACTGACAAGCTGATGATTATTAAAATTAAGGGGATCAAATTATACATGTATTTTGGATTATTAAACTCTTATTTGAGCATACTCTGGGCTATCTTAAAGAATTCTTCAGCCTTCAAACTGGCCCCTCCCAAAAGAAGTCCGTCTATCTCTTTGGAATTTGAAAAACGATCAACATTTTCACTGGTAACGCTTCCACCATAGATGGTCAAAACATTGTCCGCATCTTCCTCAAAAAGACCTTTCAAGACCAATTTTATCACTTTATAGGCCTCTTGTATATCTTTCTCCTCAATAGCCTCTCCTGAGCCAATGGCCCAAACAGGCTCATAAGCCACTATCAAGGTCCGGTCCTTATGAAACTTTACGTTCTCCAAACCCTGACGGAGCTGGCTCTCAAGCACCTCATCCCTTCTTCCTTCCTCTTTATCCTGTTTTGTCTCGCCAATGCACATTATCGGAGAAAGACCCTGGTCAAGGGCGGCCCTGAGTTTTCGGTTTATCATCTGATAATCCTCTGAAAGATACTGCCTTCTTTCAGAATGACCCAGGATAGTGTAAGAACAACCCAAGTCCTTTAAGTTACGCGGTGAAACCTCTCCGGTATAGGAACCGGATTCTTCCCAGAACATATCCTGGGACCCCAACTTCAAGGAAGTGTTATCTAATATCTGTCCAACCTGAGCTAAGCTCAAAAAATCAGGACAGACCACCAACTCCTTCAAGGAAGTGTCTCCTAAACTCTTCTTGAAAGACTCGGCCAGATCCAGGCTCTCCTTAACACCCAATTTCATTTTCCAATTGGCTATGACTATTTTTTCAAAATCAGGCATAAAAATAAATTTAACTTATAATCAATATTATATCAAGATGGCCTGATAATCAAGCCGATCAAAGACCCTGATCAGGGTTTTGTCTCCATTGGTAGTTATTAAAAGTCCAGTCCACAAGCTCTTGAGTGACATTGAACCTATCCTCCCTATCCTCGGCCCCCAGAACCACGGAAATAAGATCATTTTCTTGCTCATTGCCGTGAAATTTGCCCACAAAACAATATCCTGACTCAGGTATATACCCGGTCTTTCCTCCTAAAAAACCTATCTTCTCATAAGGAAAATCTTCTGACAAGGATCGGGTGGAAAGAACCGTCCGAGATCTTCCCTGCTCTGTTGAGAATTGATACTCCTCTTTTAGGGTTGCCTCTCTTATCTCCTCCCTATCTAGGGCCGCTTGAGCCAATCTGGCCACTTCCCTGGGAGTGGAAAGATTTTCCGGACTCAGACCGACTACATCCTTGAATTTGGTGTTGACCAGACCGATCTCTTCAGCCTTGAGATTCATTTTCTTCACAAACTCTTCCTCTGTCATTCCTGTAGAATGAACCAGAGCCATGGTCGAAGTATTAGCCGAGGCGACCAAACTTATGCTGAACAGGTCCTTTGTTTTTAATTTATCTCCTAAAAAGACATAGATCCTGCCCCCTTCCACTCTGTCCTGATCAGTGATCTCGTGAATATGATCCCAACCTGGATTATGATCCAAAAAAACCAAGGCTGTCATGAGCTTGGTTATACTGGCAATAGGAAGCACTTCTCCGGCCCCCTGTTCAAACAAGAACTTTTGGTGAACCGGGTCCCAGATGACCACCTTTTCCCCTTCAACCGTAAAATCGGAAAAATCCTCCTTTTTTATAGGCAAAGAAGACCTTTCCCAGCTGAATTCAGTCAGATCGGCCCGGGCCATTTTTAGATGTAACTGAGGAAAAGCCTCAGAAGCAAAGTCTCTGATATGTTCGGCGACCTGCCACCGAGCTTTCTCGCTTTTTGTCAAAAACTCGTGGATTCCGGCCTCAGAAGAAAAACCTTCAGACACACCCAAGGTGTTGATAAGTATAAAAAAGCTT
>CAZNAQ010000114.1:0-2545 GCA_964571265.1 uncultured Gammaproteobacteria bacterium
AAAGAAAAAAATTAACTTAAACCCTTTGTTTAAGCTTTATCTCCTATAATTTTAACACATATCTCGGTATTAAGCAATTGCCCCGTATCAAAATAAGAGTTGTTAAAACCGGAAGCAAATGATAAAATAAGGGTATAAATTTAATTAATAAATTAATATTTTTTTCATGGCCTCTTCAAACTCAAAAGACGAGAAAGACCCCAAGGATCAAGAAGAAAAACAGGAAAAACAAAGACCAGAGATAGATGTCTATAAACACAAAGATCCGACCATAGGCTTAACCGTTAAAAAATTAGAAAGAAGTTTTTGGTTATTTCAACACAAAAGCACCTTCAAAAAAACGGTTATAATATTTCTGGTCATATTTTCCGCCTTAAACTGGGGTTATGTTCTTTTTTATGTCACAATGTATTTGGCAGTGGGGATGAATCAGGATGCCGAGACCATGCGAGGACTGACTAAGAGGCTTCTACCCGAACATGAATTCACCAAACAGATAGCCCCGCAAAACATTGAAGTTTTGGGTATGCAAACCTTTGATGACAAAGATAATTTTAATATTGTTGTTGAGATAGGAAACCCTAACGAATGGCACCATGCCGAGTTTGACTATTGTTTTAGCAGCGGAGGAGAGGATTTTGATTGCGATCAGGATTTTATACTCCCAAGAGAGTCAAAATATGTACTTAGCCTGGGTCAAGACAGGGATGTGGGTCGTGCCAATATTAATTTTAATATAAAAAATGAAAACTGGAGAAAGATAGATAGGCATGAAATACTTCACTGGGAAAATTTTGAAGAAGACAGATTGAATATAGAATTCGAAGAGGTGGAATTTATATCCTCTCGTGAAAGTGATCTCAGTGAAAGAGTAGATATTTCTGTTTTATCATTTATCGCCTTTAATGACACTTCTTATGGTTATTACAGGGCCCCGTTACAGATCTTTTTATACAGAGGTAATAATATAGTCGGAGTTAATAGGTATACTGTATCTAACTTCAGGTCTCAAAACAAAACCTCGATCGAGTTGTTATGGCCCAATATGGACCATAATGTTGACAGAGTTAAAATAGTACCTAATATAAACATATTAGACCCGAACAGCTATCTTCATCCAGGAAGATAAAAACCGAGTAGGAAGTTGTTTATGCTCAAAAAAATATCTTTATACCTTAAAAATTTCGATTGGATACTCTTAGCCTCAGTTATTCTGTTGGCTTCTTTTGGTTTAGTTGAAATATATAGTATAGCCCTGGGCCAGGAAACAGAGGGCTTAGCAATCTTCAAAAAACAATTAATGTTTGTTTTAGGTGGTATTGCTATAGTTTTTATAGTTTCTTTTTTGGATTATCAATTGTTTAAAGATTATGCTTATTATCTCTATTTTTTAGGCCTTATCCTTTTGTTGTTGGTGCTTTTTTTTGGTTCCGCCCATCACGGAGCGACCAGGTGGCTGGATGTTAAATTGTTCAGCTTCCAACCCATAGAAATAACCAAGGTCTTTTTGGTTATATTATTGGCCAAATTCTTTTCCTCAAGAAAGATAGAAGGGGATAGTTGGCAACAACTACTCTGGTCCGGAATCTTGGTTTTTATACCCTTTTTATTAGTAGTTTTGCAGCCAGATTTTGGCTCTGCCATGCTTTTCTTTATTATTTGGATAACCATTGCCATAACAGCCGGATTCAATAAAAAGTATTTTTTGGTAGTTTTTTTCATAGGAGTTTTGGCTTTTGGTGGGATGTGGGAATTTTACTTTCGAGATTATCAAAAAGACAGGATTTTAACTTTTATAAATCCGGCCGAGCAATCTCTGGAACAAAGACACAACGTTGATCAGGCCATTATTGCAGTAGGAGCTGGAGGTCTGACTGGAAGAGGAGTAGGATTTGGATCACAATCCCAGTTAAAGTTTCTACCTGAGGTGGAAAACGATTTTATTTTCGCCGTAATAGCCGAAGAGTTGGGTTTTATAGGGGTCAGCTTGTTACTACTGTTCTTCGGCCTGTTTTTCTACAGATGCCTAAATAATCTCAAAAAAATAAACAATGATTTCGGTATTTTTTTGATTTTGGGCACAGTGGGCTTGATTTTTGCTCAAATGTTTATTAATATTGGAATGAATATGGGTATTCTTCCGGTAGTCGGAATCCCCTTACCTTTTATAAGCTATGGGGGAACGGCCTTGTTATCAATGTTTTTATTGGTCGGAATTATACAGAATATTATCATTAAATCAAAAATTAACTATTAAAAATAGACAATATGATAAATTTATTGTTTGTTTTTATTTTATAATTATGGGAGAAGAATTTAATTTACAAGCAACAAGCAGAACGGAAAAAGAGAACCCTAAACAGGTCAGAAGAGAGGGTTTTATTCCAGTAGTTCTTTACGGACCCTATGTGGAAAAAAGCAAACAACTAAAAGTAAAAAAGGGTGATTTTGAAAGAATTTATAATCAAGCTGGAGAGTCCAGTTTGATCAATCTGAATCTTGATAAAAACAGTGAAAAGATTTTGATCAAGGATATCCAGAGAGA
>CAZNAQ010000115.1:0-2513 GCA_964571265.1 uncultured Gammaproteobacteria bacterium
CGGTGTGGTCCTGGCCGATGAAAGTGAAATTTTGAAACACAAACTACACACCATAGGTTACGGTCTTTTTATACCGGTTTTTTTCTTTGTGGTAGGAATGGAGTTAAACCTTTTTTTGTTAAAGGAGTTTGATTTGGGTAATTTGTTGATGATATCGCTTATTTTAGGACTGATCCTTTCTAAGCTTCTCAGTGGATATGTTGCCGGAACCCTTGCTAAATTGTCATCTAAAGAATCGATGTTATTTGGGTCTATCTCTATTTCTCAATTGACCACCACTCTAGCCGTTACTTATGCAGCCTCTTCTTCCGGATTACTTGACTCTGTTTTGGTTACTTCTATTATTCTTCTGGCTATAATAACCACCCTTGTCGGCCCCATCTTAACCTCTTACATAAATGCCAGGGTCTCTTGAGTTGGTCTTTTTTTAGTATCCATTTAAGAGAATTCAATTTTTTTAAGAGACCTCAAGGCCAAGTATTGGGACAAGGAGTAGATAAACAAGGAAAGCAGTACAAAAAAGATCGCTGGCCAGTAACTTGCTTGACTCAGACTTATGTAGAATAAATAGCCAGTCAGAGCACTGTAGGTCAAGGATACCAGAGTAAGACCGATGCCCGGAGCCGAGGTGCTTAAGGCATGGGGGTCGTTTGTTTCCAGGTTGATAAAGATGGATCCCAGGGAGAGCCCGAGCATTGTTAAGGAGAGTATACCTACAACCGTGACCATTATCAAGCTTAAGGACAACTGGATCGTCACGGCCAAGGGAATTATATAGAACAACATAGCAATGATCCCGACCAAACTTAAGGTGGTTCCGTAGAATTTGTATTTACTTAAAAAGACATTTCTTAAGTCTATAGGGGCTGCTCCCATTATCCAGGCAGTGTTTCCCTCTTGGCTAAAAGAGGGGAATACGAACCTGAGTACAAAGGCACTGATAAAGAACAGGACTATTCCTATTTGTACCGCTGGTATCAATTCATTGGACATAAAGTCACCGCTGGAGTAACGATGCAAGAGATTTATAACACCTATCTGGGCTATTAAAAGGATCTTTAAGAATAAAAACCAGAGAAAATTCTTTGGCGATCTTATACTCATGAACAGTTCTTTTATAAAAATAACTCCTTGGGGTTTTTGTGGAAATAGCCTTAAGTTAAACCCCTTGTTTTTTTGAGGGTTTTTGCTTTTGGCCTCAAAATCCTCTTCTTGAAAGGATTGCCAGATAATCAGAAACCTCGATCTTAAGATAAAAAATACAACAAACACTGAAAGGAGCAGGAGTGTCATCAGTCCTCCGTATTGCAAGGCAGATACAAGCTCTCCTTCTTGGATTTTGAATATGGCCATTGCCGGAATATGGGAAGGAAAGATAGAGAAATTGCTTTTCATTAGATTTAAGGCCGGATCGCTTATCTCTTGTATCTGAAATATTTTTGCCAGATCCGCCCTGACCATTCTTTGCCATATCAGAACACCTATCAAAAGAGAGAACAAAGAGACTATTGATGTAAGTAGTTTAAAACTACTAGTCTTTTTCAGGTGTCTTATCAAAAAAGAAGCGGCCAGGATAATGGTTATGGCCAGGGAGGTGCAAAAAAGAGAGAAGAAAACAATGGTCAGAACAACAAGCAAGAGTTCAAATAAGGAGATGCCAAACACTGCTCCGGTGGCCAAGCTCAAGGGTATGGCAATTATAATGACTGGCCATGAGGAGCTGATTATAGCCCTGAACAGATTGATCCAGGGCATTTTTGTATATTTTGGAGAAACCATGATCCAAGAGCTCTTTTCTTGTTTAAAGAAATTGAACAGACCGAAAATAACGGCACTCACAAAGACCAGAAAGCCAGTTATTAACAAGAAGCTTTGATAGATATATAGAGGAGCGGCTTTTGCAATAAAAGGGTCTGGGCCTGTTTGGGTTGCTTGCAAGCCCTGTTTGACCAGGTAGAAGATGCCCCAGGAAAGAAGGAGTATTATTCCGACCATCAAAAAGGCCACCAAGGCCCTGGACCTGGTATTCTTGTCAAAATATCTTTTTATCCTCTTAAGATAATAGGTCAGTATCTGTCTGGACATTTTTACTGAAATTAAAATAAAGTTTTAGAAGCGAAGCATTTTTGTCACCTGCTTTATCTCTTAATTCTTTTATAGAGCCTGTTTCCGAAAGGAGTCCTTGATAAAGAATACCCACTTTGGAAGAGTGTTTTTCAGCCACTGCGAGGGTGTGAGTGGTCATGAATACAGTTCCTCCGGATTTGGTGAAATCGGTCAGCAATCTCATGGCAGTTTCGGCTGATTGGGGGTCCAGGCCCACTATGGGTTCATCCACCAGGATCAGGTCAGGTTCGTGCAACAGGGCGGCCAATATGGTGAATTTCTGCTTGTTTCCCCTAGAATAATTTTCAAAATAGTTTTTCTCCACCCCTTTAAGGTCGAAGTTGGCCAGAAGTTTGGGTATCTTTTCTTTAACCACTTCTTTTTTCATGTCATAAAGGGCGCCTGAG
>CAZNAQ010000116.1:0-2482 GCA_964571265.1 uncultured Gammaproteobacteria bacterium
GGGTGTTTGTTGGGCTGAAATTTTCTAAAAAACGTGATATTAATAGATTTAAAAAGTTGAATAATTAAAAAATTGCAGCCTTCTGTCGAAAAACTGCAATTTAACTAACGTCTAATTCGGTTTTTTTTGTTAACCGACCACCTAGGAAACACTGTAATTTACAAGTGATTTTTTGATCGTTTCATTATCTACTTCAAATCCCGGAATAAATTCGATTTCTTCTTCAAAATTCACATCATCAAAAAAAGCCAATGCTTCACGGAATATTCTTTCATTAAATTCTGATCCGAATATTTCTCCTGCCTTCTCGGTAATTTTCTCCAAAGAATAATAATTCTTCATTGTGAAATACAGATCGACGTAGTCTTTCCATTTCGCTCTTCGTGCCAGAGTGAAGGATTTCATTGCCGCTAAAGTCAATAAGTTCGGCATTTTCAAGATATTTTCCAGTGTTTCCGGAAATTCAATTTGATAAGGGTAATGTAAAAATGTTAACTGAACACCATTAACCAGAAAAATAAATTGGTCTTTTTCTTCCATTAACACTTCTTCAATATTCCAACCCTCTTTTTTTATGGTATTTCTAATTTTATTATTATCGAATTCTTTAAGTGAGAAAAGGTCAAAATCAATTGACCGCCGATGCCCGATCTGTAAAGCAATAGCCGTTCCTCCAACCAAACCGAAATCTTTGGTAAACCTGCCTACCAAAGGAAGTAATTTTTGCTGTTTTTGAGCAAGTACCTCTTTATGCATGAGTGTCAAAATATAGTGAAAAATAATTTTTAGTTTTCTCGTTGTAATTTTGTCTTCCTATCTTTGAAGGTCTTGATTTCTCGCGAAAGATTCTGGCCACCTCTTCAATTCCCATGATGGAAATAAGTGTTTGCACGTCATTCCAGTTACCATAATTAAGGGTAGCTTCCACAACTGACTCCTTATTAAGATTGTTATAATCCTTTACCCACCAGATCAAATGCTTTCTTTTTTTTATAAATTCATGTATATTCATATGATTATTTTACTATATTTTTAACCGAAAATCAACGGCTTACACCCACCCATGTTATACTTGACACCGCGCCAAAAGATAAACTTGAGTGATGGTTGTTGGGCTGAAAGTTTCTAAAAAACATGATATCAATAGATTTAAAGGGTTGATCAATAAGTGTATTGATAATAATAAAAAGGTATCAATTGCTTCCATGGACCTGAACAACCAAAAATTGATTTTTTGCACAAAATAAATTACAATTTTTAATATGAATATATCAGACCAAAAAGAAAAAACTCTTTTCTCCGGGATCAAGCCGAGTGGAGAGCTGCACCTGGGGAACTATATCGGGGCCATCTCTCAATGGTTGAGCCTGCAAGAAGAATACAACTGCATCTTTTGCATAGTTGACTATCACGCCATTACTGTAAAACAGGATCCCAAAATCTTAAAACAAAGGATCCAAGAAATAGCCAAAATCTATCTGGCCAGTGGTATAGATCCTGAGAGGTCGACCATCTTTTTGCAGTCTGACATAAACGAACACACGGAATTAGCCTGGTTATTGAATTGCGCTAGTGCCAGAACAGGGGACCTGAACAAAATGATCCAGTTCAAAGAAAAGACCGGAAGCAAAAAAGAGGGGGCGAGCGTCGGACTGTACGATTATCCGGTATTAATGGCCGCCGATATCCTTATATATGACGCTGACATGGTGCCGGTAGGAGAGGATCAAGTCCAACACGTGGAATTGACCAGAACTTTGGCCAAAAGATTCAATAAAGACTACGGAGAAATCTTCAAAATTCCGGAGGTATTGATAAAAAAAGAAGGGGCCAGGATCATGGGCCTAGAGGATCCGAGTCAAAAAATGAGTAAAAGCATCGGAGGAGAGGCAAACTTTATTTTTCTATTAGACAACCCTAAACAAGCAGCCAAAAAGATCAAAAGGGCCACGACCGACTCTGGAACAGGTATAAAATATGACAAAAAAAACAAACCAGGAATATCCAATCTCCTGTCCATCTATTCCATATTGGAAAAAAGATCCATAAAGAAACTGGAGAAACAATATCAAGACAAGGGTTACAAGGAATTCAAAGAAGATCTAAGCAGGATAGTGGAGGATTTTTTGACCGAGTTTCAAAACAAGTACAAACAGACATCCAATAAGATGGTAAAAGATGTTTTGAGATCTGGGGCCGAGAGATTGAGGCCCTTGGGAAAAAAGAAGCTAGAAAAGACCAAAAAGAAACTGGGAACCTATTTAAAATAAAATCGAAAAACAAAAACCCCGCTGATCATTAACAGCGGGGTTTTTTATAGAAAAAATATTTTTGCAGCTAACAGGCGCCAATTCTTGAAATGATTTTTCTTGACTGATCAAGAAAAAGTCGACCTCTCCTTTATCAGTAAACTGATAAAGAATAGGGTTCTCCTAGAAAGGAGGTGATTCACCCACAGCTTCCGCTACGGGTGCCTTGTTAT
>CAZNAQ010000117.1:0-2460 GCA_964571265.1 uncultured Gammaproteobacteria bacterium
TCTCAGAAATGGAGGATCTGGAAAGATTTTTGCAATTTTTTTGTTTTTAGACCAAACACCATTATTAGATCTATATCTTAGATAGATAAAATTTTTTCAATATTTGAGGAATACAAGGTTCACTTTTCTAGTGAGTTTTTTTAGAGATTTGATTTATTAATTTTTCTTCTGTTTCCTGTAAGCGTTTTTGTTTTATATATCTACCGTCATCCATGTCGCTGTGGTAGACAGTCATTAACTTATCCAAGTCTCCGGCTAAAAAATAGATTTTTTTGGACCATTTCTCTAGGTTTTTTATAGGAAAACCTTCTTTTATGGTCTCTGTATCTTTTATTATGTTTGTTTGGCTATGACCAACACTGTCTATTATAAATATTTTCTTGGCTTTGTCTAATATATTGTAATATTTTTTTTCAAATTTTCTAAAGCCGTAACCCCAATAAACAGGCTGGTCGTAAGACAACTCTTCGCAAGCCGAAAAAACATATAGAGTATTCTTTAATGTTTCTGGTTTTTTAAATATGACCGACATAACCACAGCTACTCCGGAGGCATTATCTATGGCACCTTTTTTTATGCTGTCGTAATGGGCAAAACATATGTGTTCAGGGTCTTTGGTGTTTCCTGCCAAGATATTGGCTGTTTTGTGTTTTTCTTTAGATACTTTCAATTCTCCTTCAACTATTTTTGCCTTTAATATTTTTTTCAAACTTTTGTGATTTACGGATATTGCCGGTAAAAAATGGTATTCAACATTGGATATGTCTGGACATTTGGGATTAAAATTAATGTTTGCCTCTTTTCTGTCTTCGGAAATAGAAGCAAGAGAAGAAATTATCTCTTCTTTATTATCTATTTTTCCTCCTACCATGGAACAGCCGTCGCATTCCAAAAGCTCGTTATCTGCCTTTAACCAGACTCTCTTTGTTCGGGGAAGGTCGATATGGAAAGTTTGCAACATATAAGGGACCTGGTTATCACCTAAAATTTTGACTATTAGATTTCTGGCTCGGGTCTCTCCTTCAAATTGCCTGGGTGATAACTCCACCATTTCCTTAATAAATGTTATTAAATTAAATTTGGACATAGTTTTATTTTATTTTCTTATTTTAATTATATTTTAGTGAAAAAAGAAAGGGGCTGCAAATTTTGCAAGCCCCTTTTGTTTTTTATTTGGAACAAAACTCGATGAGTTGACGTCCCAAAAGTTCCTGTGCCTCAGAGACTGTTAAGTCTTCTGAGGGATGTTCAATCTTTTCCCTCCATTCTTGATTTTTTAGTATCCACTCAGGGACCTCATAAAACTCGCTATTCAGATCTTGTGTTTCTATTTTTTCCGCCCCTTTAAGTATAAAAGGGGCATGACCACAGATTTCTTTGGCAAGTTTTTCGTTTTTTTCTATCCAGGCCGAAACAGTCGGTTCACTATCGGTCGTTTCCAATAAGACCCTGTCTCCATCGAGGAAACAAAACATATATAGAGTATAATACCAACTAGCCGGTGGCCTTATAATTTTATGGCCATTTAAGTTTTGAGTGTTGATTTTTAACTCTTTTATGTCTTTTCCTTCAACAAAAACATAACTAGGTCTGGCCTCGGGGAGACACTCTTGGAGTAAAGACAGAAAGAACCCGGATAAGTCAACAGCTGGTTCTAAGCCGACCTCTTCTCTTTGTCTGGAGTGGTGTTCCGTGATCGGATGTCCCTCTAATGTCTTTATTTTTTTAAGCGTTGCCCCATCTAGAGACGATTTTTTCTTGGTTGTGGCTATTTTTTTACCTTCTACGTATATTCTTTTTCTGCCACATTTTAAGATTTTTTGTTTTAGGTAATGCAGTTTTTCGGGGTTGGATCCCATATAGGAATCATTGACAAATGATAGGGACAATGCTTTCGCAGGAATGTCGTTTTTGGACATCCATTGGGCAAGTAGTTCCACGGACGTATTTTCAATGTCTGCCGTGGCAATTTGTCTTGCCAGACAAATAGAGAATGGTTCTTCTTTGCCAAAAAAATCGTCTACTAACTCCCAGAAATTCCTGATTCCGTATTTCCGAGCGACATAATCACCAATCTTCTTTCTTATTTCTGCTTTTTCTCTGCGTCTAATTTCAATCTCTTCCTTGATTTTTTTTAAAGATTGCATCTTGTCTCCTCCTCTTGTTTATTTTTAGTTTTTAAAGAACAAATTTAAAACCGGCTTCTGTGAGCCGGTTTTAGTATATTTTATTTACTCAATCCTTTTATCTGCAATATTTACACAAACTAAAACCGGCCCGTTCAAAAACGAACAACAACAAAATCCAGATAATAAAATTCATTTTAGTTTGTAGTTTGGTTTCTGTCATATATTCTTTATTTTTTATTATGATAGCAAAAAAATCAAATATTGTCAATGTTAACAACTTTCAAAAGGACTTTTAAGAGATGGAGGACACCGATTCTGAATTATTTCAAAA
>CAZNAQ010000118.1:0-2432 GCA_964571265.1 uncultured Gammaproteobacteria bacterium
CGTAAACACTGTCCTCGTTGAAATATTCTTCCAAATCCTTGTCATTGACCACCATCTTACCACTTCCTTTGGTGTAGATCCTAACTTGGGCCACAGACTTCTTTCTCCTTCCCAAAGCTGGAATAAAATCACCTTGAAAACCAGAGGCCTTCTTACTCTCGGTTTTTTTGGTAGTGGTGCTTGAAGAGGCCTCACTTTTCTTGGTAGTATTTTTGGCAGGAGCTTCTTTAGAGGCTTCACTTTTTTTAGTGCTTGTTTTAGCAGTTGTCTTTTCAGGCATACTTATATGATTAAACTGAAATTTATTGTTTAATGATTAATCTTTTTAACATGTCTTTTCTGAGCTTGTTCTTGGGCAACATATTCCTAACCGATCTTTTTAATAGTTCCCCGGGTTCATTTTCCAGCATATCTCCGGCCTTTTTCTCCCTTATACCTCCGGGATAACCGGTATGGCGATAGTATGTCTTTTGTTCTATTTTTTTACCAGTAAGAACCAATTTATCAACATTTTCCACTTCCACAATATCACCCTGATCCAAATGGGGCTGAAATTCAGGTTTATTCTTGCCACGCAAAATTATGGCGATCTCGCTTGCCAATCTTCCCAAAGGCCTGTTAGTGGCGTCTATTGTGTGCTTATTCCTGTCCATATTTTTATACTTAATCCTTTAAATTATTATACTAATTCAATTTGGACGATCTGAGCTCCGTCTCCCTTTCGATGACCGATCTTAACGATCCGGGTGTATCCTCCGGGTCTTTCTTTATATTTCTCTCCCAAGACTTCAACCAATTTCTTGGTAGCGTTTTCTTGAGGCAACAAAGAGATCAATTTCCTTCTGGCATGAAGATCTCCATCTTTGGCTATGGTAATAGCTTTTTCAACCAAAGGTCTAACCTCCTTGGCCTTGGCCTCAGTGGTCTTTACTTTTTCATAAATAACAATACTGGATGCCAGATTCCGAAGCATCATGTTCTTATGCTCAGTCTTGCGACCTAAAGTTTTTCCTTTCTTTTTATGCCTCATATATTTATAATTTAAACACTTATATTACTATTTCTTTGAAGATTCATTCTTTTTTTTGGAGCTTGTCTTCTTTTCTGTTTTTTTTGTCTTTTTTTCTGTCTCTTCCTCAGTCTCTTCTTTTTCTTCCTTTACATCCTCTTTCTCTGGCAATTCCTTGTCTTGGCCATCATCCTTTAAGGCCTGAAATTGATCCACCAATATATCCACAGATTGATCAAAAGCATCCTTGGGGTCCATGGTGCCATCTGTGGTGATATCCAAGATAAGTCTGTCCCAGTTGGTCATTTTTCCGACCCTGACATTCTCAACTTTTATTCCGACGTTGAGAACAGGAGTAAAGACAGCGTCCACTTCAATAAAACCGATCTCTTCTCTTTTTTCTTGCTTTTGCTCTATAGTCTCGTAGCCACGACCCTGGGATACGCTTATCTCCATGATCAGACTACCGCCCACGTCGGTGATATTGGCCAACTCCAGGTCAGGGTTAATTATCTCTACTTGACTGTTTTTCTTGATATCAGCGGCGGTCACCTTCTTTTTGCCAGTAACCTCCAGCTCCAATTTCTGATCTTCCTCACTCAAAACCTTTAATCTCAATTGTTTAATATTCAAAATTACCTCTAAAACATCTTCCTTTACATGGGGTAAGGTTGAAAATTCATGATTTACCCCCTTGATCTTCACTCCGGTAACCGCTGATCCAGGCAAGGAAGAAAGCAAAACTCTTCTCAAAGAATTACCTAAAGTCATGCCGTAACCAGGATAGAAAGGTTCTACTGTAACAGTTCCCTTGTTATCCTCTTGGCCTTTTTGATAATTTATTTTATTGGGTTTTGCTATTTTTTCCATATAACTTATTTGGTCCTGGACGGCAGGTCCTTCCGCCCGGCACCTTTTTAAAAGTAAAAAATATATTAAGAATAGTGCTCAATGATCATCTGGGTATTGATGTTAGACTGCAGATCATCCTTTTTAGGCTTGTGAAGCACCTTTACAGACAGGTCATCTATATCCAAACTAAGCCATCCCGGGGTCTCTACTTGCTTCAACTTTTCCTTTATGTTTTTAAAATGCTTACTTCTCTTACCTCTGTCCTTGATCTTTATCACGTCACCTTCTCTAACTTGATAAGAAGGGATATTAACTCTTCTGTCATTGACCAAAAACATTCCGTGATTAACCAATTGGCGAGACTGATATCTGGAAGAAGCAAAACCGCTTCTGTAGACCAAATTATCCAATCTAGTCTCCAAAAGGGTCAACAAATTGACTCCAGTGTCTCCGGGTTTCTTTTGAGCTCTCTCAAAAGTGATTCTGAATTGTTTCTCTTGTAAAGTATATTGCTTTTTAGCCTTTTGCTTCTCTGTAAGTTGCATCCCGTCTTCACTGATCTTTTGTCTTC
>CAZNAQ010000119.1:0-2425 GCA_964571265.1 uncultured Gammaproteobacteria bacterium
CATATTTTTTTAAGGCCTCAATCTGTTTTTTGTCTGCTTGAGCGCAAATGCCGCCAATCTCACAACAAGCCTTTAAAAGCTCGGCGGTCTTTTTTCCGATCATCTTATAATAAGATTGGAGGGTAACTTTTTTATAGCGGTTCTTTTTTATATAAGACTCATCCTCTCTTCCTCTTTGTTCAAACAAAATATCATAGATCTCTCCATCTATGACTGTTTTTAAAGCTTTGGAATAAACTTCGGATATCTCCCGAGGAAAACTTGAGCGATTGGCTGCCAAATAAGCCGAGGAGGAGTAGCTAAGACCTATACATTCGGCCATGGACTTTCCGAATTTGGACCAGACCGTGGGTTTACTCCTTCTGACCACACTATGATCGATTATGTCATCAACTATAAGAGTGCTGTTATGCAAGATCTCTATACCAGCTGAAGGATAAAGAAGGTCTTTTTCTTTGGCTCCCAACAGTTTTCCGGTCAAAAATATCAAGGCCGGCCTAAGTCTTTTTCCCCCGGTTTTTATTTGATGCTCTGCCAAGGGATGAAAATTTTTCTCAGTATAAATTTTTAAAACCTCTTCTATTGCAGGATCAACCTTTTCAGCGGTTTGTTTTAAAAAAGCATAAAGTTCTTTTTTTTGTTTTTGTTTGGTTTCTAGATGATTTAAAATTTTTTCCAACCCCACCTTTAACCAGGGTACATACTTTTGAGGATTTTTCTTTAGATCACCGGAAAGCCACTCCGGACTGACCCATTTGTAATTGGCCACCTCCTCTAGGTTCTTATCTATTTCTCCGGAATATTTACCCACCAATAAAGCGCAAATTCCATTCTCTGTTCCTCTATTTTTGTACTTGGCCTTGTACTGAAAATCATCTATTTTGGTCAAGGGAACAGAAAAACCCAGTTCTTCCTCCAGTCTTCTTTCCCCGGCCTGAATATATTTCTCCCCCGGGCGAGGGTGGCCACAACAAGAACTGGTCCACATTAAGGGCCATAACTCCTTATTCTTGCTCCTTTTTTGGATCAGTATCTCTCCTTTGTTATTCAAGATATGAATAGAGAAGGCCCTATGAAACAAACCTTCTCCTTGATGACATTCTTGTCTGGACCTGGTCCCTATAACTTTATCCTCCTGGTTAACAAGTAAAAGTTTCTCCATGTAAAAGAATGTTATAGAATTAATTGTTTCTATTTTAACCTGTTTCTACCAAATATTCAACATTTACCAGGAAAAAACGAACTCATGATAATCATCACCTTTGTGGGGGCAACGAGTCTCCTTTGTTTTAACCTTACTCCCTCCTAAGATCATCTCGATAGTTGCCGCAAACATTCCCAAAAAGGCTACACACCTGATAGGATGGGTTTTGAAATTCTCTAAAGTAAAAACAATTTTTTTATTCTTCATATCAAACTCCCTGACATTTATCTCACCCTTTGAATAATGCTTTCTCCAATTCTGGGACGCCTTTTTCAATGTTTTTTCAGGTGAGGAAAAATATTTTATGAAAAATTTGTAAGAGTTGGGCATTTTTAATCGATCCCTGCCCAATTGAATGACATCCTCTTGTGTCCAGTTAAATAGGTAGGCAGAGATCAAGGCCATGCCGTCCAAGATCTCACAAGAAACTTGGTCTAAGTCACGAAACTTGCTCTCGTCCAAGGGTTCTATACCCATTTCCTTTAATTTTTCTTTTACTTTCTTTAAGCCCTGATCACCCTCTTTCCTTCTGATAAACTCAGTTAGATACTTAAGGTCTCCGACTCTTTCCTTGGTATTGTTTTCCTTGGCTATTTTTTTTGTGAGCTCTATCTCTTTTTCCAAGTCTATATTAGTCACGTCGAACATATGTACATCAATAATAATTAATTCGCTTCTATTATAACAATAACAAGCAACAAAAGCCAAATAATTTATTGGTTAAACTAATTTTGAACAGTAGATCCTTGTTATTGAGTTTGGTTAAAATTTATGCAAAAACAAAAGAATTTTTATTCAATATATTTTCCCAAAATAAAAACTTCATCCCCTATTTCGGCTTCCGGGCTAGGAAAGATTATACAGTCATTATTCCCGGCCTTGTATTCTCTGTAAGAATCATAGGCGAATATTTTTCCAGGGGGCAAGATCTCAAAATCATGAAATTCTTTTACAAACCGAAAACCGGGATCGTTCTTTATGACCGCATGATAAACATGGATAAACTTCTTTTTTGTTTGACTAAAAGCAACTCTTGTCTGTATTGCTCCGAAATAAGACAAAAATTGATAAATCGACTTTTTGGCCAACTCTTTGTTCTCATCCGAATACCACTTGGGACCACACTCCAAACACAACCCGGGCTTTCCTTGTTGTAGCATATATCCGTCCGTGGCTCCGGGTTCAATAGCATCCCAACCAGAAGAGATTATTTTAAAATCA
>CAZNAQ010000120.1:0-2372 GCA_964571265.1 uncultured Gammaproteobacteria bacterium
GGAAATAGTTAGTCCGTTCTCCTCTAATACTTTACGGTACTCATTATTAAACTCATATCTATGTCTATGCCTCTCAGAGACCACTCCACCCTTAACACTGGACCCATAGGCTTTGGCTAAACGAGTGTTTTTAATTAACTTGCAAGGCCAACCACCAAGCCTGATAGTTCCTCCGTATTGTCCATTAGCGATTATCTCTTCTTGATCAGGCATAATATGAATCACTGAATGCGGGGTCCCCGGATCCACTTCTATGGAGTTGGCTTCCTTAAAACCGCAAACATTACGAGCAAATTCTATAACAGCCATTTGCATTCCATAACACAGACCGAAATAAGGAACTTTTTTTTCTCTGCAGTATTTTATAGTAGCTATTTTTCCTTCAGCTCCCCTGGACCCCCATCCCTGGGGCACAATCACTCCATCAAGGTCTTTTAGGGATCTCTTGCTCTTTTCCACATCCTCGGAATTTATCCAATGAAGCTTAGGATGACAGTTGTTTTTAGTACAAGCATGTTTAATAGCTTCAATGACCGAGATATAAGAATCAGAAAGACAAAAATCACCAGTAGAAAAATATTTGCCAACTATTCCAATGTTTATCTCGTTTTTTGTGTCTCTCATTTTTCTTACCACCCCTCTCCACTCTTCCAAGTCCTTTTTCTTTTTCTTTAATTGAAACTTCTCCAATATCCGATCTCCGAGTCCGTCCTTCTCAAAATTCAGAGGCACTTCATAAATAGAATCAATATCCGGAGCAGAGACCACGTCTTCTTTAGCTATATTGCAATTCAGGGCAATCTTTTTTCTTCTGGGCTCATCCACCTCCTTTTCACTCCTAGCAATAACAAAATTAGGTTGTATACCTGAAGAATTCAGGGTCCTTATGGCGTGTTGAGTTGGCTTGGTCTTCATCTCCCCTACTTTTTCCGGAATAGGCAAATAACTCACCATTACAAATAAAACATTTTCCGGATCATAGAGTTTCATCATTCTGGCCGCTTCTAAAAACAAAACATTCTGATACTCTCCCACAGTACCTCCTATTTCTACGATCATAATATCAGCTCCGCTTTTATCCACAGCTCTATGTATCCTATCTCTGATCTCCATGGGGATATGAGGAACCACTTCCACGCATTTACCTCCGTATTCAAGATTTCTTTCTTTATTGATGACACTCTGATAAACACGACCAGTGGTCATGTAGTTCTCTTTGTAGATATTCTTATTCAAAAACCTCTCATAATTACCTATATCCTGATCTGTTTCATCACCATCCTCGGTAACAAAAACCTCTCCGTGTTCGACTGGATTCATAGTTCCGGCATCAACATTTATATACGGATCAATCTTAATAGCGCTAACATTATAACCCTTGCTCTCCAAGATGGTTCCGATTGAGGCACAGGTTATACCCTTGCCGACACCGGACATAACACCTCCGACAACAAAAATATACTTGACTTCTTTTTTTTGAGAAGCTTTCTTTTTGTTCATAACCAAATCCCCACACTCAAGATACACAATTTTTATATCCCCGAATTCTGCATCTTGGTATTTTAATTGTCTTATTTTAAACTTTATTCTTCAATATCATCGCCACCTTCTTCCAGGCCCAGATCCTCTCCCTGGATCATTTTCTTTAATATCTCTATAGCTCTGTCCCTTTGAGGTGTCCTGCCTTCTTCATAATCCTCTAAGGTGAACTCTACTTTTTCATTAGGAGTCACTCCGTGTTCGCTGATAGAATTTCCTTTGGGTGTCAACCATCTGGCCACAGTAACTTTTACAGAAGAACCGTCTTTCATAGGTACTAAGCTTTGAACCGAACCCTTGCCAAAAGTTTGTTCTCCGACCACCACACCTTTTTCATAGTCCTGCAAAGCACCGGCCACGATCTCTGAGGCTGAAGCACTACCTTTATTTACCAAAACTACTGTGGGGATATCTTTCAACTCGGCCCTACCCCTGGCTGAATATTCCTTTCTTTGTTGACTTCCCAACTCTTCAATAACTACCGGACCATCTTCAATCCAGGCACTGGCTACCTCGATCGAAGTATCCAAGTAACCGCCGGCATTGTTCCTGAGGTCCAGTATTATACCTTCCGGATCTTTTTCCTTTATCTCGGATACAGCTCTTCTAAAAGAACTTATGGTATCACTATTAAAATGGCTGATCTCAATAACAAAAATACCGTCATCTCTTATCTCTGTTTTTACGCTCTCCAATTCTATCACTCCTCTAGTGATTGTTATATCTTTTATTTCCTCAACACCTTCCCTGCCAACACTTAAAACAACCTCTGTGCCCTTCTCTCCCCTGATTCGATAGACAGCCTCATCTAAACTCATTTTCTCAGTTGAACT
>CAZNAQ010000121.1:0-2322 GCA_964571265.1 uncultured Gammaproteobacteria bacterium
AATGGTCTTAACATTATTACCTCCGGTATGTTGTTGCACCTCAAGGATCAATTTTTGACCGTTATTGTCCACTTCTAAGGCGGAATGGATAGGAGGTAGTTGATCCTTAAAACGAACTTCCACCACCGCTCCGATGATCTGGGAAATAACCCCTGTGTTTTGTGTTTTTGTAGTAGTATTATTATTTTCGGTCATCATATGATTATCTTTATGATTAATTTAAAAACTATTGGTCAGACAAGGCGTTGGCTCCGGCACTAATCTCCGAGATCTCTGAGGTAATGGCACTCTGCCTAGCCTTGTTATAATACAGGGTTAGATCATCCACGATCTCTCCGGCCGCCTCGGTGGCTTGATGCATGGCATTCATTCTGGCGCTGTGCTCACTGGCATTGGACTCCAATAAAGCTTGAAACAATTGGACTTCGATCAATCTAGGAACCATTTCGTCCAAAACCTCCCTGGGACTGGGTTCAAAAATATAATCGTAAGAAAAACCCTTGGCGGTGCTGTGTTTTTCCATTTTTTTCTCCACAAAATCTTTATCGGTTCCCACTCGACTATCCTGTCCCATTATACCTAAACTCTCATCCTGGGCCTCGATATCCACTGGCAAGATCTGTTTGACCCTGGGTGTTTGCACAGAAGAGCTGACATAATCGGTGTAGGCGACCATAACCTTGTCATATTTACCTGAAACAAAATCCTCTATGACCATGTTAGCCACAGGCATGACCTCGCCCACCTTGCTGACCAAGTCCGGTTTTTCAAATTCAGCCGCTATCTTATACCCGTAGTATTTGTAAACAGCTCTGCCTTTCTTGCCCAAAAGAAAGAAATCGGTCTCTACCGGCTCCCTGTCCTTGTTATAGGGGTGATAAAGGACTGACTTGTGGGCCTTTTGAATGACCTTGTTGTTGTAACCACCGCACAGACCCCGATTAGAGGTTATAAGGATCATGGCCACTCTTTTAACCTTCTCTCTCTTGGTTAGCAAAGGGTGTAGGGAAGCGGCGCTCTCTACCTGAGACAAGTTAAGGACTGTTTCCCAACTCAAATTGGCATAAGTTCTGGTAGCCAAAACCGAATCAGTGGCCCGCTTCATTTTGGTGGCGGCCACCATTTCCATGGCACTAGTGATCTTTTTGGTATTGGATACCGATCTTATGCGATGTTGTATTTCCTTGGTACTGCTCATAAAATTAAAAAACTAATCGGTTTTTGAATCCGTATTTTTTGGGTCAGACCGCTCACCAGAATCCTTTTTGGAAAGATAATCCAGGGTGTCCTTGTAATCCTTGACCAGTTGGGTCATTTTTTCGCTTATCTGGTCAGTCAGATCCCCAACCTCTCTTATTTCTTCCAACAACTCAGGATGATTATGATCAGCATAATCATACAAACCCTTCTCAAATTCGGCTATTTTCTCCACCGGAACATCCTTTAAAAGGTCAGAGGTGGCGGCAAAAAATATCAGAACTTGCTTGGAAACATCCAAGGGTGAATATTGATCTTGTTTAAAAACTTCAGTTAAGCGCTTACCTCTTTCCAGTTTGGATCTGGCCTCCTGATCCAAATCAGAACCGAACTGGGCAAAGGCCGACAATTCCCGATACTGGGCCGACTCCAAACGTAATTTTCCAGCCACTTTTTTCATGGCCTTGATCTGGGCCGAACCACCGACCCTGGACACTGATAATCCAGCATTGATGGCCGGCCTGATACCCTGATAGAAAAGATCAGGTTCCAGATATATCTGACCGTCGGTAATAGAAATGACATTGGTGGGGATATAAGCGGAAACATCTCCGGATTGAGTCTCAATTATAGGCAGGGCGGTTATAGAACCTCCTCCATATTCCTGGTTCAGCTTACAAGCTCTTTCCAAAAGACGGGAATGAAGATAGAACACGTCTCCGGGATAAGCCTCTCTTCCCGGAGGTCTTCTTAAAAGCAAAGATATCTCTCTGTAGGCCACAGCATGCTTACTCAGATCATCATAGACCACCAGAACATCCTCTCCCTTGTCCAAGAAGTATTCAGCCATGGCGCACCCGGCATAAGGAGCGATATAGGAAAGAGAGGCCGGATCAGAAGAACCGGCTAAAACCACGGTAGTGTATTCCATGGCTCCGTACTCTTCCAGTTTGGCCACAATTCCGGCTATCTTGGATTCTTTTTGGCCAATGGCCACATAAACGCATTTCATGTTCTGACCCCTCTGGTTGATTATGGTGTCTATGGCCAGGGCGGTCTTACCGATCTGCCTATCTCCGATAATAAGCTCTCTCTGGCCACGACCGATCGGAACCATGGAGTCCA
>CAZNAQ010000122.1:0-2304 GCA_964571265.1 uncultured Gammaproteobacteria bacterium
CGACTACATAATTAATTATTATTAAGCTAAATTTTAGCACTCAATACTTGATAGTGCTAAATTACATTATCCATTTTAACAATTTACAGTCCCTTGTCAAGCCAATAAAAAAAGCACAAAAACTCGTGCTTTAAACAAGAATAAAAATCTTTGCTACTCAAAGTTCTTTTATTTCAAACACATCCTTGCTTCCTTTTTTTAAATAGGCCAAAAAAATCCTCACTCTGACACCTGGAAACTTCTCTTCCAAGATGGCCATGGCTTGTTTTAAGTCTTTGGAATGCTGCTCTTGTTCTTCTTCTCCAGGCTTGAGATCCAATTCTCCATAAGCCCCGCAATCCTCATGATTGATCAAATAGATCGTTTTAGCGCTGTGAAGTTTGGCTGAGACTTCGGCGTCCCTTAAAAGGCAGGGTGAAAAAGATTCTTGCTTGGACCTGACCAGATCCTGAATACCGCCGCCCCTGGTTATTAAGTCACAGTCAACCGCCAAGTCTTTGATAAATTCAGCGATATAATTGCGGCCGTCTTTTCGCTGATGAAGACGGAAGTCCTCACAAGTGATCACGGCTGCCTCGCAATGATGGGACATAGGTCTAAAATTTATATTTAAAAATTAATTTCCGGACACTTTTTTCCATTTTTTGACCGCCTTGGTCCTGGCCAACTCTTTGGCGATCTTGGAACTTACTTGGGCAAAATTCTCCTGATCCTCTCGTTTCAGGTCCCTCATGCTCTTCTCAGCCTCGGACCTAGCCGTCTCGGCCCGATCAAAGTCTATTTCCTCGGCTCTTTCAGCAGTATCAGCCAAAACCACTACCTTGCCCTTTAAGACCTGAATAAACCCTCCGGATACTGCCAAAGTCTGTCTGGAGCCCTCTTTTTTGACCAATTCCACCACTCCTGGCTCCAGTATGGAAACCAAAAGAATATGTCCCGGAAGAATGGTTATCTCTCCCTGTCTGGTCGGCACAGATACTTGGGACACTTCCTCCTTTAGAACCACCCTTTCCGGAGTGGCTATCTCGAATTTAATTGTATTATTATTTTCAGACATAAAAATAATTGAACTTGAATCAATAAAGACGGGTTATTTACTGATATCGTCTATACCACCCTTCATATAGAACTCGTCCTCGCCTCGGTGATCGTGCTTACCTTCAACTATCTCCTTAAACCCCCTAACAGTCTCGGTCTTGCTTACATATTTTCCCGGAGTACCGGTAAAAACCTCTGCCACGAAAAAGGGTTGGGACAAAAATCTTTGGATCTTTCTGGCTCGACTGACAGTTAATTTATCCTCATCAGAAAGCTCTTCCATACCCAAGATATTGATAATATCCTGAAGGTCTTTGTATCTTTGAAGGATCTTTTGCACTTCTCTGGCCACATTATAATGCTCTTCTCCGACTATCTTGGGATCCAAGATTATGGAAGAAGAGTCCAAGGGATCGACCGCAGGGTAAATACCCAACTCGGACAGACTTCGGGTCAATACCACGGTGGAATCCAGGTGACTGAAGGTGGTGGCCGGAGCCGGATCGGTCAGGTCATCCGCAGGCACATAGACTGCCTGAATGGAAGTGATAGAACCTTTGTTGGTAGAGGTGATTCTTTCTTGAAGTTCACCCATTTCAGTGGCCAAAGTGGGCTGGTAACCCACAGCCGAGGGCATACGCCCCAAAAGAGTGGAAACCTCTAAACCGGCCTGAGTGAACCTAAAGATATTGTCAATAAAAAGAAGAACATCCTGGTTTTCCTCGTCTCGAAAATACTCGGCCATGGACAGACCGGTCAAGGCCACTCTGGCCCGGTTACCCGGCGGTTCGTTCATTTGACCAAAAGCCATGGCCACTTTATCAAGAACTCCGGCCTCGGCCATCTCCATATACAGATCGTTTCCTTCTCTGGTTCTTTCCCCAACCCCGGCAAACACAGAATAGCCTCCGTGTTGTTTGGCAATATTATTGATGAATTCCTGGATAATAACGGTCTTGCCGACTCCGGCACCTCCGAACATGCCCACCTTACCACCCTTGGCAATGGGACATATCAGATCGATCACCTTGATGCCTGTCTCCAGGATCTGGGTTTCAGTGGATTGTTCTGTAAATTCAGGGGGTTTCCTATGAATCGGATATTTCTTGTCTGTCTTAGGAAGAGGTTTATTGTCTATAGGTTCCCCCAAAACATTAAAAAGACGCCCCAAGGTTTCCTTGCCCACCGGAACTTGTATCTTTTCTTCCAAGTCAAGTACCTTGTCGCCTCTTTTTAGGCCGTCAGTCGAGCCCATGGCAATGGTCT
>CAZNAQ010000123.1:0-2200 GCA_964571265.1 uncultured Gammaproteobacteria bacterium
ATAAAAAGAGGGATGCAGAACTCGGAGAGGCGGAGACATGAAAGATCGACTGAAAAATACCTCAACTTTTCCACAAACTATACACATACAAAAACAGCGGCTTTGACACCGCTGTTTTTGCTATTTGAAAGTAATGTCTACATCATAGGCATGCCGCCTCCCATTCCACCTGGCATTCCTCCGCCGTGTCCGGCTCCTTCATCTTCCTTTTTATCAGGATCATCAGCTACCACCGCTTCTATGGTCAAAAACATAGTAGCGGCACTGGCGGCGTTTTCCAGAGCACTCCTGACCACTTTGGTCGGATCAATAATACCTGCCTTGATCAGATCCTCGTACCTGTCTTCCATGGCGTTGTAGCCAATATTTTTTCCGGATTCTTTTTTGTTTTTACTGATCACGTTATAAAGGACCAAGGATCCGTCCTTGCCTGCATTTTCAGCGATCTGCTTGATCGGCTCTAAAATAGCATTATCCACTATTCTGGCTCCCACATCCTTGTCCTGAGTTTCACCTTTGAAAAGAGTGCTTAATTGAGCTAAGGCCAATCCGCCTCCGGCCACTATACCTTCCTCATGGGCAGCTCTGGTAGCATTCAAAGCGTCTTCTATTCGATCCTTTTTTTCCTTCATCTCCGCCTCGGTAGCCGCTCCTACTTTGATAACACCAACACCTCCGGATAATCTGGCCAATCTCTTTTGCAACTCCTCTTTGTCATAATCAGAGTCACTGGCTTGGATCTCGTTTTTGATCTGGTCCACTCTAGCTTGGATTTTTGCTTGCTGGCCCTTGCCTTCCACTACAGTGGAATTATCTTTAGTGGCGGTTATCTTTCTGGCCTGACCCAGATCATCCAATTGAGTGTTTTCCAGTTTTAATCCGACCTCTTCAGAAATAACCTTACCTCCGGTCAAGACAGCCAAATCCTCAAGCATAGCCTTTCTTCTCTCTCCGAATCCCGGAGCTTTAATACCCAAAACATTAAAAGTGCCTCTCATCTTGTTGACCACAAAAGTAGCCAAGGCCTCACCCTCGATCTCATCAGCGATTATGACCAGGTCCTTCCTGCCACTCTCATTCACTTTCTCCAAGACAGGTAATACCTCTTGAACCGAGGAGATCTTTTTGTCTGTGATAAGAATGTAGGGGTCATTGTATTCGGCTTTCATGGCCTCGGAGTCGGTAACCATGTAAGGGGAAACATAACCTTTGTCGAATTGCATACCTTCAACAACCTCCACCTCTACTCCAAAAGACTGTCCTTCTTCCACAGTCACTACTCCGTTCTTGCCCACCTTGTTCATGGCCTCAGCGATCTTTTTGCCGATCTCCTTGTCATTGGCGCTGATAGAGGCCACCTGGGTGATCTCCTCCTCGGTGGAGATGGTCTTGGAATTGTCTTTGATCTCCTTGATTATGGACTTGACCTTGGATTCGATGCTCTTTCTGATCTCCATAGGATTAACTCCGGAAGCCACTAACTTCAAACCTTCATCGATCATGGCCTGAGTCAAGATGGTGGCCGTAGTAGTTCCGTCGCCAGCGGCATCATTGGCCTTGGAAGCGGCCTCCTTGATCATTTCCACACCGATGTTCTCCCTTTTGTCAGATACTTCTATTTCCTTGGCCACAGTCACTCCGTCCTTAGTGATAGTGGGGGCACCAAAACCCTTGTCGATCACTACATTTCTACCCTTGGGGCCCAAGGTCACTTTTACAGCTTCAGCCAATTTATCCACTCCTCTTTTTAAGGTTTTTCTTGCCTCCTCGTTGAAAATTACCTTTTTACTCATAATATTTTCAAGGCAGTCAACAATAAAGGTTTACTTATTGTTGACCACCGAAGTTTAATTTTTATTATTATTCAGAAACAACCGCCAAAATATCGCTTTCACTGATGACCAGATATTCTTGGTTGTCTATTTTGATCTCTTCAGGAGAGAATTTTTTAAAAACCACCACATCTCCTTTTTGTACTCCCAACTCGCTTCTCTGGCCGTTTTCCAATAATTTTCCAGGGCCTACTTCCACTATTTTACCCTTCTCGGGTCTTTCTTTGTCCACTGTGTCCGGCAAAACGATCCCGGCCTTAGTGGTCTCTTCTTCAGTGATGGGCTCCACCACCACATTGTCGTGCAAAGGTTTTAACTTCATATGCTTTAGGTATAACCAAACCACATCCCAAAGATGCGATCCGATT
>CAZNAQ010000124.1:0-2173 GCA_964571265.1 uncultured Gammaproteobacteria bacterium
TAGCTAATAATATAAAACAGGAATTAACCTCTTTTATTTCCGAGATTAAGAAGGATATTTTGAGTTCTGACGAGAGTGTTCCAGTGGATGTCAGTTTGCCTGGAAAGAGGATCAAGAGAGGTCACCTCAATCCCATTACCTTAGTTCAGAATGAGTTGGAAGATGTTTTTACTTCCTTGGGTTTCGTGGTCTTGGACGGTCCGGAATTGGAAAGTGATTATTATTGTTTTGAAGCTCTTAATATACCCAAGTATCATCCGGCTCGAGATATGCAGGACACTTTCTATATTGACAAAAAGAATCAGGATGATGAATATGATCTGGTGATGCGCACCCATACTTCCCCTGTTCAGATAAGAGGTTTGGAGAAGTTCGGAGCTCCGATAAGGATGGTGGTTCCGGGTCGGGTTTTTAGAAACGAGGATCTGGACGCTTGCCATGAGCACACTTTTTACCAAATAGAATGCTTGATGGTGGACAAAGATATCTCGATCGCCAATTTCAGGAGCGTGGTCCAGGAAATGCTTTCTGGTATTTTTAAGCAAGAAGTGAGAATAAGGTTAAGACCGGGATTTTTTCCTTTTGTAGAACCCGGTTTTGAGATAGACATGAGTTGTACTATCTGCGGTGGTAGGACCTGTCCCAGTTGCAAGAATACTGGTTGGCTGGAAATGGGCGGGGCCGGAATGGTCCACCCTAATGTTTTGAGGTCTGGTGGTGTCGACCCTGAGGAATATTCTGGTTTTGCTTTCGGTTTCGGTATTGACAGGATAACTATGATGAAATTTGGTATTGATGACATAAGGTTTTTTAACAGTGGTGATTTGAGATTTTTGAATCAATTTTAATCTATACTATATGGCCAACAGGGATAGGATCATACAATTTTGCGAGAATTATTTATCAGTGTCTCAATTTCAGGACGGTTGCAAAAACGGATTGCAAGTGGAGGGGAAAGAGGAAGTAAAAAAAATAGTTACCGGAGTTAGTTTGTCCCAGCAATTGATAAACAAGGCCTTGGAGAGAGAGGCGGATATGATTATGGTTCATCACGGTTTAAACAACAGCAATCTTATGGAAGAAGAGGTTCAGATTAAGGGTTTTGTTAAAGATAGACTAAAAAAAATCCTTTCCCATGATCTTAATTTAGCAGGTTTTCATTTACCCTTGGACGCTCATCCGGAGATAGGTAACAATATTAGTTTGGCTAAGGAGTTTGGATTGAAGAATCTTTCTGCTTTGGACATAGGTTTTGTTGGTGAATTGGACAAACCGATGAAGTTTTCGGAATTCGCCTCCCTGGTGGCGGACAGGTTGAAGGGTGAGGTTTATACTATAGCTTCTGGACCTGAAAGATCTCATAAAGTGGCAGTTATTTCAGGCGGAGCTTCTCCTATGTTCGGTCGAGCGGCGGAAAAAGGAGCTGACACTTATATCACAGGAGATGTCAGAGAAGGAGTGGTTAGGGCTATAGAAGAGACCGGAATAAACTTCATCAATGCTTGGCATTATAATACCGAGAAATTGGGAATATATAATCTAGGTAATTTGGTGGCCCGGGAATTTGATATAGAAGTAGAGTTTGTAGATGTTCCCTGCGAGATTTAAAAAGAATTTTTTTAAAATTATATCCTATGTATTTATCCTATAAATGGTTACAAGATCTGGTTAATTTACCTTCATCTATCACACCAGAGAAATTGGGAGAAAAACTTATCATGCATACGGTGGAGATCGATGGAATTGAGAAGCAGTCGGAAAAATTCCGGGATGTGGTAGTTGGCAAGGTTTTGGCTGTGGAAGCTCACCCTAATGCCGATAAGTTGCAATTGGCCAAGCTTGATACCGGAGAAAAAGAACCTCGTTCCGTAGTCTGCGGGGCTCCTAACTTAAGTTTGGGGCAAAAGGTGGTAGTGGCCTTGCCGGGTGCCAAACTTCCTGGTGGATTAGAGATAAAAGAAACCAAAGTTAGAGGAGAGATCTCCAGTGGCATGGTCTGTGCCGAGGATGAACTCGGTTTGGGCGATGACCATGCCGGGATTATGGTTTTGGAAGATAAGGCCAAGCCCGGACAGAATTTGGCCGATTTCTGGGATCTGGATGATATTATTTTTGAGGTAGACAACAAGTCCATAACCAATCGTCCCGACCTCTGGGGCTCTGTGGGAATTGC
>CAZNAQ010000125.1:0-2154 GCA_964571265.1 uncultured Gammaproteobacteria bacterium
TAATAATTTATTCTCTACACTAAACTGAAACTGAGATACCGCCGGAACCATCTGCCCATCATATTCTATTTCGCTTTGGACTGTGTATCTTCCGGAAGGAAAATCCTCGGGGATAAGAACGTCTCTTTCATAACTGGCTGTAGTCTCCACTGCCACAGTCTCTGTTTCATGTATCATTATCCGATTCTCATTGTTCAAAACTTTATAGTGTATGGTCACATCTACCCTTTCCCCGATTCCGAAGTTCATCATTTTTACATTCACAGGCAAACTCTCTCCAGGAGCTACTTTTGACACCCTACTCCCCTCTTTTGTTATTAACTCAGGTTCCTGGCCTCTGGCTTTATCTGCAAAAAATATCTGGGAACCTAAAACAAAAAGTAAAACAACTGCCACTAGAAAACCTCCCAATTCTTTGAACCCGATAGTAATTTTCATACTCTATGTTTTACAGATCTTTTTTTTGATTATTGTCATATTTTCTACGAACAATATATCCAAAAATAAGATAACCCAAAATAGTCAAAACAGCTGCAAAAAAGACAATCAAAGTAATAGCAATATCCCTGTCAGAGCTTTGATCGGTCTTGGATTGTATACTAAGGTCAAACAAAGGAGTGGACAAAGTTGAACCTTGCGGCTCAAACTCAGAAAGTGATTTGGATAAATACAGTTCGCTTTGGGTCGCAAACTCTTCCTCGTAAAGACCGCTCTTGACTACCAAAGTATCTTTGGCGCCCAAGTTATCCAAAGCCTCTTGAAGACCTGAAAAGTCACACCCTTCCTTACACAGGGTGTAGGTCTGTTCAAAATACTCCTTGTTTTCGATGATTTTTTCATTTTTTTCCTCGATCTGGTCAGCCATTATATTTACACCTCCAGACCCGACAATAGCTAAAACAAACAAGAAAAAAACAACAAAAGCTCCTGAAAATAAATAAAAAGTCCTTCTGCTTGATAAATTCATAAAAAATATTTTAATTTGGATATATTAAAAATACCCAAATTAAAGATCACTTATTTGTATGTTTCTATCTATATTATACCTTATTTTTAACCCTTTAACAACGAACAGGTCAAAGGGTCTATGATTGATCTTTTATAAATCTGGTTATGGAACGATCATAAGTTCTTTCTGTTTCCGGAGAAAAATAACAAGCAGGAAGTTGGTCTTTGTTCTTGTGATGTTTGAGACACTGGCAACACAAGCCCTTTCTGGGACAACCAGGATAGGTGCAGGGACAATCGATCTGATTTTCATTTTGTTGACATTCCATACCCTTATTGTATCATATGGGCAAAACCTTTAAAAGCGGACATTTAAAACCAAATGGAAAACCTGATTTTCAACAATCCCTCCCTGGGCCAAATGAACACAAGGGAAGTGGCCCAAGAAATAATAGCGTTCATGGAAAGAGCTCCGAAAGAAAAATATGAACTATTGGTGGGAACCGACTCAAGTGGCTCCAAATACGCTAATTTTGTTGCTGCCATCATAATTTACAGGACCGGTCGCGGAGGAAGATATTTTTGGGCCAGGACCAAACAAGAAAAAGCTTATTTCCATTTGCAAGAAAGGATTCACAGGGAAGTGACCATATCCTTGGAAGTGTCCCAAATGATCCTAGAGGAATTAAAACAAGACCTTTGTTCCAAAAACATAAACTACGACTTTCAAATACATATCGATGTTGGAGAGAATGGCCCCACCCAAAAAATAATCAAAGAGGTGGTGCGAATGGTAAAGGGTAACGGCTTTAAAGCATCAATCAAACCTGATTCCTACGCTGCTTCCAATGTGGCTGATAAATATTGTTAAGGCCAAATCATATTAAAAAAATTTCAACTCAAGCCAGCCTTTTTATCTGCACTTGACAAAAAAGTGTTTTATGGTATATTTTTCTGTCTTTGTATTTGGCAAAAGATGGTTGATATGTTAATTTATAGGTATAAAAACACAAAAAGATCTTTAAAAAAGGAGGTGTTCTATTTTAGGAAACCTTGAAAAAAGATGAGTGATCAGATCTTTTTTCAAAAGTAGCGGAAAAGCCTTTCCGCAAAAAAAAGAAGTAACAGAGGAGGAGAAAAATGAAGACAAATTCCTGTTTGAACTGCGAACACCAGATTGAGGCACCGCCCTTTAGACACGGTTAC
>CAZNAQ010000126.1:0-833 GCA_964571265.1 uncultured Gammaproteobacteria bacterium
GAAGAGAGTTATGTACAGACCTTTTTTGATTTTGTTAAGCGACTGCCCAAGAAAGGTTTTTTAGTGGCCAATTTTGATGATCCTCATATCAAGTCCATTAAAAAGACGGACTGTTCCGGCAAAATAGTGAGTTACGGATTGGAAAACAAGAGCTCTGATTATTTGGCTCATGACATAAGACAGGATAGGGAAAAGCAATATTTTAAGGTTAAGACCGGCAAAGATCATCAGGATGATCTGGGAGATTTCAGTATTTCTTTACCAGGAAAACACAATATTTATAACGCTTTGGCTGTTATAGCTACTGCCATTGAATTAGATATTGCTTTAACCGAGATCAGGACCTACCTGGAAGAGTTTCAAGGCACTCATCGCAGGTCTCAGGTAATGGGAAAGTTTCGTGGAGCTGTGATAATGGATGATTATGCTCATCATCCGGGAGAGATCAATACCACTCTACAGGGAATCAGACAGCTTTATCCGGACAGGAGAATGAAGGTTGTTTTTCATCCCCACACCTATACCAGGACCAAGGCTTTGTTGAAGGAGTTCTCAGAGAGTTTTGATCAAGCTCAGGAGTTGATTGTTCTGGATATTTACGGCTCTGCCAGAGAAAAACAGGGCGGGGTTCACAGTCAGGATCTGGTGGACAAGATCAAAGAGCATAACCCCAAGCTTAAAGCCTTTCATATCCCCACCCTTAAAGAGTGTGAAGAATACTTAAGAAAGGACTTGGAAGCAGGGGATCTTTTGGTTTTGATGGGCGCCGGAGATGTGTTTCGTATCGGTGAGAACTTGGTAAAAGCTTGATCTGGTCGTGTTTTTGGTTTGAT
>CAZNAQ010000126.1:843-2149 GCA_964571265.1 uncultured Gammaproteobacteria bacterium
TCATTTATTTACGCAGCATTAATTAAATAAATTTTTTTGCTAATTTTTAAAATCTGGCCCAGGAGGAGTAAGTAAAAAACTCCTCTTTTTCTTGTTCAAAAATTTTGTTTATTGACCTTTATTTGTTAAACTTATTAAAAGAGGAAAAAGCTTTTTATCATGGATATAAAAAACAAAATAATAGAAAACAAAGAACTCAAAGACTTGACCACTTTTAAGATCGGCGGTCCGGCTAGATTTTTTATTGAACTTGAAAAAGAAGAACAGTTGTCTAAAATTCAGGACTGGGCTCGGAGCAAGGATCTGGAAATATTCTTTTTGGGTGGTGGCAGTAATGTTTTAGTGAGTGATGAGGGATTTGACGGCTTAGTGGTCAAGTTATCCGGCAAAGATCATGAATTCAAGGGCAACATCTTTAAGGGCCAAGCCGGTCTCGGGCTACCTTGGTTGGTTCAAGAGACGGCCCGACAGGGTCTTTCCGGCCTGGAATGGGCGGCCGGTATTCCGGGAATTACCCTGGGAGGGGCTGTTCGCGGTAATGCCGGAGCCTTTGGTTCTTGTATGGCCGATTCGGTTGTCCGAGTCAGCGCCTATAATATCGAAACAGCTTCTTGGGAGGATTTGGGCCATAAAGAGTGTTGTTTTGCTTACAGGGATAGTGTCTTTAAATCAAGGCCGGAGCTTTTGATCTGGTCGGTTGAGTTAAAGTTTGAATCCAAAAACAAAAAAGAGATAGAAGATCGAATTAAAGAGAATCTGGAGAAAAGAGGAGGCAGTCAACCCAAACAGCCCAGTGCCGGGAGTATTTTTGAGAACATCCATTTTAAGGAGCTTGAGAAGTCGTCCCCGAGTTTGGCTGACAGGGCCCGATTTGAAGGGGTGGTAAAAGGAGACAAGGTGGGAGTCGGTTGGGTCATAGATAATCTGGATCTTAAGGGTAAAAAAATGGGAGGAGCCCAAGTAAGTCCTGAACATGCTAACTTTATAGTAAATACCGGTTCGGCCACCGCGCTTGACGTTATCACCTTGATTAGCTACATTAAGCAAAAAGTAAGGCAACACTTTAATCTGCAGTTAAAAGAAGAGATCCAGTACGTGGGTTTTTAAAGTTCAAATATAATTTAGATAAATAATGCCATGAAACTTCCTCGATATGTAAAAAACATAGTTTCGGAATTGGAAAAGTCTGGTCATGAAGCCTTTATTGTCGGTGGCTGTGTTCGTGATATTCTGATGAACAAAACCCCTAAGGATTGGGATGTTACCACCAAGGCAGTACCTGAAGAGATCCTAAAAGTCTTTCCTG
>CAZNAQ010000127.1:0-2141 GCA_964571265.1 uncultured Gammaproteobacteria bacterium
TGTTTCTCTGGAGTGTCATTCAGGGATTTAATGTTTTTGCAATCAGGAAAACCGCTGCAAGCCAGAAATTTACCAAAACGACCGGTTTTGATTATCATGGGTGATTTACACTTGTCACAGATCTCTTTTGATTTTTCTTCAGGCATAATATCTTGTTTAGTTAAATTTTCATATTTTTCCTCCAAGTTTTTGTGAAAAGGTCTATAAAAATCTTTTATTATGGGTTGCCATTCTTTTTCTCCGCTGGCAATTTTATCCAAGTCCTCCTCTATTTCAGCCGTGAATTTGTAATCTACTATTTGCGGAAAATGGTTCACTAAAAGATCGTTAACCACAAAGGCTATGTCCGTGGGAGCCAGTTTCTTGTTGTCGTCTCTGTTGATATAGTTTCTGGCTATTATGGTGGATATGGTTGGAGCATAGGTGGAGGGTCTTCCGATCCCGTATTTTTCCATTTCTTTGACTAGGCCGGCATCAGAGTATCTTCCCGGAGGTTTGGTAAAATGTTGTTCGTGGTCTATTTTTAGTAAATTGAGTTTTTCTCCTTCGGAAAGTTCGGGCAATTGCAATTCCTTGCTTTGTTCTGGGTAAATCCTTAGGAAACCGGAAAATTTAAGGATCTGTCCGTTGGAGCGGAACTGATATTCACCTTCCTTGGCCTCAATATCCACGGTAGTGGTATCCATTACGGCTTCTGGCATTTGACTGGCCACGGCTCGTTGCCAGATAAGTTGGTATAGTCTGTATTGATTCTTATTTAGAGAATCCTTTATACTTTCCGGATCTTTTCTCACATCAGTAGGTCTTATGGCCTCATGAGCCTCCTGAGCCCCCTTGGTCTTTTTCTTGAACCTTCTCGGAGATTCCAGGCGATAATCTTTGCCCAGGTTTTCTTCTAGGTAGTTTTTTGTTTCTTGAAGGAATTTTTCTGATAGATTGAAGGAGTCGGTCCTCATATAGGTTATAAGACCGACATGTCCTTCTCCTTTTATATTCACACCTTCATACAGTTGTTGGGCGGTCACCATGGTCTGTTTGGCACTGAAGCCGAACCAGCGATTGGCTGTCTGTTGCAAGGTGGAAGTGATAAAGGGAGTGGGGGGATTTCTCTTGCTTTGTTTTTTATCTATTTTTTTGACCAAATAAGAAGATTTTTCCAGGCCTTTTAATATTTCTTCCGCCTCTTTTTGGTTTTTTATATCCAGCTTACCCAGAGTCTTTCCTCTAACCTTATTAAGTCTGGCTGAAAAAGGGGAGTCGGGTTCGTTTTTACCTGAAAAACTTCCTGAAATGCTCCAGTATTCCTCAGGCTTAAAGGCTTTTATTTCCCTTTCTCTTTCTATGATCAGTCTTACGGCCACGCTTTGAACCCTTCCAGCTGAGAGTCCTCTAGCTACTTTTTTCCATAAAAAAGGGGATAGTTCATAGCCCACCAATCTGTCTAGGATCCTTCTGGCCTGTTGGGCATCCACCAGGTTTTTATTTATTTGCCTGGGTTCGGCCAAGGCCTTGCTTATCGCTTCTTCGGTTATTTCATGGAAGACTATTCTTTTGGTTTTTTCCGGCTTTAATTTTAGGGCCTCTGTCAGGTGCCAGGCTATGGCCTCTCCTTCCCTGTCTTCATCACTGGCCAAGATGATGTTTTCCGCCTTTTCCACTTCTTTTTTTAGGCCGGTCACTACTTGACGGACTTTGTCGGGTATAACGTATTCTGGTTCAAAATCATTTTCAATATCTATACCCATTTTACTTTTGGGTAGGTCCCTGATGTGTCCGAAAGATGATTGAACTTTGAATTTTTTTCCTAGGAATTTGCTTATAGTCTTGGCCTTGGTAGGAGACTCTACAATGATTAGATCCATAGTGCTTGGCAGTTTTTATTTTATAATTTGCTATTTACTATACCACATTTATTAATATATGTTGAACAGTTCTTTGGTCTGTTCAGGAGAGATAGGTTTTTTAAAAATTTGACTGCTTGGTATAGTTTTTATTAGTAGAGGATTTTTGTTTCGGTGTCAAATTCAGGCTTTGGGCCAATTCTTCTTGGCAGTCTATCGGTCTAGCCCCTTCTTGGATAAGCCTGTTTGTTCCCTTGGATAATTCGGAGAAGATGTTTCCAGGTACAGCCAAGACCTCCC
>CAZNAQ010000128.1:0-2113 GCA_964571265.1 uncultured Gammaproteobacteria bacterium
GTTCAAGAGATCGGTGCACAGAAAGGGCTCCTTTCACAAGAGAAACTGAAAGAGTTTCTTCTAAACAAACCGGATGGGTACGAGCCAAGAAAGATTGGTTAAAGATTTAAAAAATCAAAAAGATCCGGATTTTAACCGGATCTTTTTTATTCCCTATGATCTTTTTACTATCCCAACAAAGTTTTGGTCTGCTATGAAATCATTCCAAAATCTCAAGTCTAACTGGTTTATTGTTTTTTTCTTTAAATTATATGAATTAGAATGACCTAATACCCCCAAATGAGAGTTTATCTTTGAAATGGTTTTCTGTTTTTCACATTTTCCATACTTTTCATTTTCTATTTTTTCATTAATACTATTTATTGTTATCCAGAAGTTATTTTTTACCCTTGGAGAGGCATAGCTTCTCCAAGGTTTTATAAAAACTCCCAAAAAATCAAAACCTTTGGAAATGTTTTGTAAATAAATTTTCTTTGGATGGACTATCAAGCCCAACTCATAGCCAAGAAATACTTTTATCTTAGGCAAAATATCCAACAGGTCTTTTTTCCTCCCAGAAAAAAACATAAAGTCATCAACATACCGTGCATAATATTTCACTTTCAGATGGTGTTTCACAAAATGATCAAGTGAATTAAGATAAAAATTCGCAAAAACTTGATTGGTATAGTTTCCTATCGGCAACCCACACTGTTTTTGGGTAAAAAAAAGACTTTTTGACCTCGGAAGCCCTTTCCATTTATCCGAAGGTGATCTAAACCTGCAATCCTCAATACAGTCCTTGCTTATTATCTTTTCACAAAGCCAAACTATCTTTTCTTTATCTTTTTCTTTGTACTTTTCATTGATGAATGTCTTTAATTTTTCCAAAAGAATATCTTTATTAATACTCATAAAATATCCTTTTATGTCCAGTTTCAGAACATAGCAATCTTTTTTGTAGTTCTCACTGCAACTTCTAATCATTCTTTTTACCCTTTTTATGCCAAAATGAACCCCCTTGCCTTTTCTGCAACTGTAACTATCGTAAATAAACTCCTTTTCAAATAAATTTTCCAGTTTATTAATAACAAGATGATGCACCACCCTGTCCCTGAACTGCGCTGCAAATATTTCCCTTTTGACGGGTTTTTCAGAAATGAAAACATCAAGAGGTTTGACTCTGTATTTTTCACTGTTAATTTCCTCCCAAAGTTTTATCAACTCGGTTTCAAAATCAAGCTCAAACTCCAAAGCATCAAGTTTATTTCTCTTGTTCTTTCGACAATCAAAATATGCTGAAAAAATATCCTCCAATTTTATGAAGTGTTCTTCTTTAAATAAACCGTTCAAATTATCATCTGCCATTATTCTGTTTAACAAAGAGCCGTCAATTTAAAATAGCGGCTCTTTGTAATGTGGAATAAAAGTTTTTATTAAATAACCTTTTATTCCACAAATTATTATTAAGTCCCGGAGGCAACGGACCGAGTTACCGTTAGCCTGACTGTTGCTGTTGCGGTTGACTCCTGAATTGCTGGAATTCAGGTTGCGGTTCCAAGCACTATCACCATCAACACTGGAAGACCACCAGTTACCGTTAGAGCCAACGTTGTTGATAGAGCCACTAGTGTTGCGGTTGCCACCCGGAGCACAGGTGCGGAAAACAAAAACAGTCGCATAAAATGACCGCTCTAATTGTGACAAAACAGCTCTGCCTGTCACCGTCCATTCCCCTTCCGGAATCACGGCAAAGCCGATGTGACCCGTAGGTCGCATCCCAGAAGGGAGGGTCATCGGACTTAATATGGGCACTCTTCCGTAAAGTAATACCTCACGAAACTCCGGCCCTAACTTACTGAACTGTTCCAGCCCGAGATCTGTCTTGAAATGTTTTCTATCTTCTCATTTATCTTAATAAAATTTTTAAATCCTGTCTGCTTGAGATCATTTAGTAACCTAAAAAGGATCCTTATTATCTCAATATTTTCTTGAGCCTTTTCTATTTTTTCCTTTTTCAATTTTCTGTCCTTTGTTTTGTTGGCTCTATAAATATTCATCAAAAGATCCATTATTTCATTCTTTAACTTTTCACCAACCGTGTATTTATAATCTTTCTCCATATCCTTAATTA
>CAZNAQ010000129.1:0-2080 GCA_964571265.1 uncultured Gammaproteobacteria bacterium
AAATTAATTGGGCTCTTTATATAATCATTATACCAAAACATCCCTTTTTAACAATGCTTTCCAACAAAAAAAAGAACCTTTTATAGATTCTTTTTTCTATCCCCTCTAGGGTGGCCACTGGGAATCGAACCCAGATCCCTAGTGCCACAAACTAGTGTTCTAACCGTTGAACTATGGCCACCATCATTATATTTTATATATAAATATTTTGTCTCTTTTGCTATAATTAATAACTTCTTTAGGTTTTATTCCGGGTAAAGAAAATTGATAACTGATTATGGTTGTTCCTGGAGAACATGAAGGTAAAAGTTTTTGCTTTACCTCCTTCATGGCCGGAACATTCAAAAAACAATAAACCAAATCGGCATCAGATATGTCCATACTGAAAATATCTTGATTGATGATCTTGATCCTGTGCCCGAATACTTTGTTTTGAATCTTTAATAAAAACAAGGCTAAAACAAAATTCTCTACTCCCACTAGCCGCAATCCTTTGTCCGGATGCTTTTTTTTAACGGTTTTTAAAAAACCGGCTGTGCCGCATCCCAGTTCATAAACTTTCATTTCCGGAACCACCTCAATGTTCTCCAAGCTTTTTTTGATAACACCCTTTTTTGAAAAAAAGAAAGGAGCGGTGTCCTTAAACAAGATAAACTTTAGATGTTTAGCTGTTACTGCCACAAAAATCAAAAAAAGAAGAAATAGTAATAATTGAATGGATAACATGTCAAAGATTCTAGTGCACTCGGCAGGGCTCGAACCTGCGACCTACGGCTTAGAAGGCCGTCGCTCTATCCAGCTGAGCTACGAGTGCTCAATAAAAAATAGAATTGCCCGAAGCAACTCTTATACTGAATTTAATTTACCAAAGATCAAGATTTTAGTCAATTCTTCTTTGTTCTTTGTTTCAGGGCCTCATAAATAATCACAGCGGCACTAACAGAGATATTTAAGGAATTTATCTTCCCTTTCATGGGAATACTGACCTTTTCATCGGCTCTTTTTTTCCAGTCTTCACTCAATCCCCTATTCTCCTCCCCCATAAGAATGGCCACTCCCTTGCTAAAGTCAACCTCTGTATATTCTTTTTTCGCGTCCACGACCGTCGCTACAACAGAAATATTGTTGCTCTTCAACCACGAAGATGTTTCCTGGATAGAAGCACCCACCACCTGATTGGAAAAAACCGTCCCTAAACTGGAACGGATCACATTGGGATTGTAGATGTCGGTTCTCTCCTGATTTATAATAACAGCGTCTGTCCCTGAGGCATCGGCTGTTCTCAAAACAGCCCCCAAATTACCTGGTTTTTCAACCCCCTCTAAAATTACCACTAAGGGCTTCGAAGATATTTTTAATTTACTCAGCTTTTCTTTTTTAGGGTTGACCGCAACAGCTAAAAAACCATCAGGTCCCTCTCTGTAAGAAATCTTGGAAAAAACCTGTTTACTCACAGTAAAAACCGGAAAATCCTTCCTTTTTATATACAGATCAAAATCATTTAACTCAGGAGAATAAAACAACTCCTTGATCTTTACACCGTTCTGACAGGCCAATTCTATCTCGGCCTTGCCTTCTATGATTATCAGGGCTTGTTTGTCCCTTTCTTTTTTTTTGTCCAACAACTTGCCCAGGTTTTTTATCTTGGGATTTGAAAAACTGGTAATATCAATATTCATGTTAAAATTTTACAAACTGAATTATATTTGAAACAAAAGTTCTGACCAATTGTTTTCATTGACCTCTTCCAGGTCCACTGCCTGAGAAATGTTATAACTTCCGACAGTCGTTCTTTTTAAGTTCTTAAGATGTGCTCCCACGTCCAAGGCCATTCCGATATCGTGGGCCAAGGACCTTAAGTAAGTTCCTGAAGAACACTTTACTTTTATCCTTAATTCCGGAAATTCATACTCCATTAACTCGATTGACTTTATATCTATCAAACTGGGTTCTCTGGCCACCTCCTTGCCCTGCCTAGCCAATTGATAAAGTTTTTTTCCACCCACTTTCTTGGCACTATACATCGGGGGAGTTTGCTTCTGCTTCCCAATAAAACTTTTCAAGACTCCTTCTATTTCTT
>CAZNAQ010000130.1:0-2053 GCA_964571265.1 uncultured Gammaproteobacteria bacterium
ATGGATGCCGGCAAGGGCATGGTGATCATCGGCGTGTTGCTCGCTGGTGCCCAGATCCTGGTGGCAATGATCGGCATGACTGGTATCGGTGTAACGCTGGCCAGCCTGATCGTCAATGTGGGGGGAGAGTCGCTGTTCCTGGTGGCCTTCATCGTCGGCGGGGTCTGTCTCATCCTGGGCATGGGGATACCCACCACCGCCGCCTATGTGCTGGTAGCGTCAGTCCTGGCCCCGGCGCTGACCACCATCGGTGTCGAGCCGCTGATCGCCCACCTCTTCGTGTTCTACTTCGCAACGCTTTCCGTGATCACGCCACCGGTTTGCGTGGCGGTGTTTGTCGCGGCGGGTATCGCCGGGACCAACTGGCTGCCGGCAGCGGGTGAGGCCGTGCGACTGGCGGCGGCGATCTACGTGATTCCCTTCCTGCTGCTGATCTACCCGGCGCTTGCCGGCTTCGGTGGGGCGGTCGACATCGCGCTGGCGATCTGTCAGGGCGTGGTCTTCGTGCTCGCCTTCGCATCGCTGATGTCACGGGTGTCGATTACCGGCAACCGTGGGCTGGACATCATCGGTCTGATCCTGGTGATCGGCCTGGCACTGACGCCGGGCTGGCTGACCACGGCGGCGGCGCTCTTGGCGCTGGGGGGCATGTATGCCATGCATCGGCGTCGGCCGGATAGGGCCCGCCACACTCCACGTGATATTCCCGCCAAGGAGTCAAACCCATGACCTTTCTGCTGGGCAGCGGTGCCGGCTTCTCGGGTGACCGCACCGATGCCGCAATTCCTGTGGTAGCCGAGCTGATTCGCCGTGGTCAGCCCGCTGCGCTGCTCTTCGAGACCCTGGGGGAACGAACCCTGGCCGCCGCCCAACGGGCGCGGCATGACGATCCCGACGCCGGCTTCGAGCCGCTGCTCGACGAGCTGCTGGAGCCGGTGCTCGACGACTGCCTGGCCAACGGCATTGCCATCCTCGGCAACTTCGGTGCCGCCAACCCGGCAGGCGCCTGCGAACGGGTCCGTGCGCTTGCCGAGCGGGCAGGGTGGACCGATATCCGCATCGGTCACGTGCAGGGCGACGATATCCGCTCGCGCCTCTCCCGTATCGATCTGCAGCGCTGGGAGGGGGAGAACGGCGAGATGCCCGGCGAGGAGGCGCTGATCTCGGCCAACGTCTACCTCGGTGCCGCACCCCTGGTCGAGGCGCTGAACCTGGGTGCTGAGGTGGTCGTGACCGGTCGCGTGGCCGACCCAGCACTGTTCCTGGCCCCGCTGATGCACCACTTTGGCTGGGCCTGGGATGACTGGGACCGTCTTGCTGCCGGAACGATGGCAGGGCACCTGGGTGAGTGCGGGGCCCAGGTGAGCGGCGGCTACTTCGCCGACCCGGGACTCAAGGACGTGCCCGATCTGGCCAGGGTGGGGTATCCGATCATCGAGGTGGAAGAGGACGGCAGCCTGGTGGTGACCAAGCCGCCCGGCACCGGCGGTTGCGTGACCGAGCGCACGGTGAAGGAGCAGCTGCTCTACGAGGTCCACGACCCAAGCGGCTACCTGACGCCGGACGTGACCGTGGATCTCTCCGGCGTCAGGGTCCGCGAGATTGGTCCCGACCGGGTCGCGGTCAGCGGCATCCGCGGCAGGCCAGCGCCGGAGAGGCTCAAGACCACCGTGTGCTTCGCGGGCGGTTGGCAGGGCGAGGCGGAGATTTCCTATGCGGGTCCCAATGCGTTCGGCAGAGCGCAGCTGGCGGGCGAAGTGCTGCGTGAACGCCTCACCTTTCGCGCACCACCCGAGTTGCGCTCGCGACTCGACATCATCGGGCACACCAGCGTCTTCGACAGCGATAGCGGTGACCTGCAGCGGCAGACGGCATCGCGGGAGAGCGGCGACTACCGCCTGAGGCTCGCCGTGGGACACTCCGACAGGCGCTGGGTGGAGCGTGCGACTCAGGAGCTGCTGGCTCTCTACTGTGCGGGCCCGGCCGGCGGGGGCGGCGTGCGCCGTCAGTTCCAGCGACGGATCTGCACGGCCTCCTACCTGGTTAAGCGCAG
>CAZNAQ010000131.1:0-2036 GCA_964571265.1 uncultured Gammaproteobacteria bacterium
TTTTTCAAGAACCGAGGAGGTTTTGCAATGGTTATTTAAAATAAAATTCTTTTACTTTGCACTCTTGGTCTTGGTTATCTATTTTTTTATCGGAACCGTTGATCCCTTATCCCACTACTTTAATGTTCGTTTGGTATATGGCCCGACTGTAATGTTACTTCTTTTTTATCTTCATTATTTTTTAAAAGAAAAAAGTATCGGTTCAGTAATGGAGAGAATCGGCAGGCAAAGTCTCTATATATACCTCCTTCATTTTATTATTCTTTTATGGTTAAAACCTCTTATTCATCTTCTGATAGTTAATGACATTCATCCGGCCCTTATTTTTATTCTTGTTTTTTTTCTAAACTTTGCTATTACCTATGGAGCTATATGTTTAACAAGAAAGGTGGTCAAGATCTTGACTTGAGTGGTCTTTATCCTCATTAAAAGAACAACGGGGAGGCGCTCTATTCTTGATCTTAATTGATACAAACCATCAAACTTGTTAAAATAAAAGGTAATTATGAAAAAGACTTACTTGCTTGCTATAGCCACCCTGTCAGGAACCATTATAGGGGCGGGTTTATTTGCTGTTCCTTTGGTTTTGAGTAAGGCCGGACTTGCTCCTTTTTTGTTTTATCTATTTCTTTTGGCCACGGTTCAATTTTTTCTGCATATAATATATGCCGAGATCATTCTTTCTTCTAAGCAAAGACACAGGATGGTCGGTTATGTGGGTCTTTATTGCGGATCCAGGGCCAAAAATTGGACCTTACTTTTTTCCTTGATAGGAAAGCACGGGGCCTTGTTGGCCTATATTCTTTTAGGAGGTAGTTTTTTATACGCCCTATTAAATCCCTTGTGGGGAGGAAACTTGTTTTTTTACACTACCATCCTGTTTCTGGTTCAATCTTTCATCGTTCTGGTTGGTTTAAGGTTTATTGCCGGAGTAGAGTTGGTTTTGAGCTCTGTTTTAATTTTTTTAGTGTTTATCATTACAATTAAAAGCTCTGCTCATTTTGATCTGGGAAATTTTGTATTGGCTAGTAAAGATAATATTTTTCTACCCTATGGACCAATATTTTTTGCTGTGGGTGGTCAGGCGGCCATACCCGGAGTTTGCCGTCTTTTAAGGGCCCAAAAGCACAGAATCAAAAGTGCTATTGCCTGGGGCACTATTATTCCTGCTATTCTGGTCTTGTTTTTTGCTATTTCCGTGGTTGGTGTCACTGGAGAGCAGACCACCTCTGACGCCTTAGTGGGTCTGAGAAGTTTTTTTGACAACGGAGTGATAATATTTGCTCTGGTTTTTGGCCTATTCACCGTGTCCACTTCTTTTTTGGTTATTTGTGAGTCCTTAAGGGAGGTTTATTGGTGGGACTTGAAGATGAACAATAAATTTTCTTGGTTGTTAGCTTGCAGTATTCCTTTTTTACTTTATCTTTTGGGGGTCAGTGACCTGACCAGGGTCATAGGTTTTACAGGTTCTATAATAGGAGGATTGTTTGGTATTATTCTGATCCTACTTTTATTCAGGGTGAAAAAAGTCAGGGAAATAAAACCCGTGGTCAATAATAAATTGAGTTTTTTATCAGCTCTTTTTTTGTGTGCTATGTTCGGCCTAGGTCTTTTTTACGAGATCTGGCATTTTTTTAATTAATAGCCAAATTTATGAAGCTAGCCATAATCGCGGATGTCCATGATAATTTAAGTAACTTACACACCTTTTTGTCTTGGAGTAAGGATAATGATATAGAAGCTATTGTTTGTTGTGGTGATCTTACCAACCAAGAAACATTAAGTGTTCTGTCCTCTGGTTTTAAAGGAGATATATTTATGATTCTCGGCAACATGGAGATATTCGAAAGCAGTGAAGCGACGAAGTATAAGAATGTTGACCTTAAAGGAAGAGTGGGTGTTTGGAGTATTGGAGGAAAAAAAATAGGGGCTTGTCATGAACCTTTTTTAATTGCTAAGGTTTTGGAACAGGGTGTTTGCGACATAATCTTTTACGGACACACCCACAAACCCTGGGAAGAGGAACAGGACGGTGT
>CAZNAQ010000132.1:0-2035 GCA_964571265.1 uncultured Gammaproteobacteria bacterium
ATTTTCTTCCACCACGGGCTGTTGTTATTGTTTTTTGGTTTTGTTCCAACAGAGCTTTGTTTGTCTTTCCAGCTTTGGTGGTATTTTTTTTGTGATAATTGGGGAATAGGCATATTTATAAAATAAAATTTTATTTTTAAGATCTGTAAAATTTAGCTGCTTTTTCAGGTGAGATCGAGTTGATTACTAGTCCAGAACCAAGCTCCACTCCAGCCCAAACACTGTCTCTGGGTTGAACTTTTATATAGAAGTGTTGATTATTGTCTGATACAACGTTATGAAGAAAGAAGTTGAATGAAACATCAATTTGATTGAGTTTTTTCAATATTTTCTTTAAGAAGCGAGCCAATGATTCTTTTTCTTTTTTGTTAATAAGTGTTATGTTGTCCAGGTGTCTTTTGGGAAAGAGCCAGACTTCATAATGATATTGACTGGCATAAGGAGTAAACACAGCCACGTTATCATCCTCAAAAACCTTTCTTTCGCTTTTCATCTCTTTTTTTATTATATCACAATAAGGGCAGCTTTGGTTTTTTATTTGATATTCTTGTTTTCTTTTTGCCTCCTCTCTTAGGTCATCAGGGGTTATCCCGGTGGCAAACACCTGTGAATGAGCGTGAGTTATAGAGGCTCCTGCTTTAGCTCCTTGGTTTTTAAAACACAATATATAATCAAGCTTTTTGTTTTTGCTTAACTCTGAGGTTCTTTTGGAGTACATCTCTAAAAGCCTTTCAATTTCTCTCTTTCCTAGGTCAGCCAACTCTTTGTTGTGATCTGGGGTTTCAATTATTACTTCTTGGGTTCCGTAAGCCTTTTTGTTGTCCAAACTTACGGCTGGAAATATATTTTTTATACTTAAAAGTTGCCATTCTTTGGATTTGGGCATATTTATTCTATCCACAATATTTTTTTTGTCAATGTTTTTAGGACAAAAAGGACAGTCAGGATCCTTTTTTATAAAAGTTTTTTCTTTAACATCCCTGGGTCTGGCCGCTCTTCCCGGGGTGATTATCACATAATTGTTAAGAAGATAGGATTTTCTTATTTCTGAATTTTTATTGCTCATAATTTGATCTGGTTATTAAATAATTAATCTCAATTATAACAGAATAAGACCAGTGTTTGAAGTTAGGGCTAAAAATGATATAATAAAATTGATTATAAATAAACTTTTTTTATGGACAACGTATTGGTTCCCCTACTAATTATTGGTGTGGCAGTGGTAGTGGTTTTGGTGGTTCAGGCCAAGATGTAATTTTCTTCTTTAAACAAAAAACCCGGTTCAAAGAGACCGGGTTTTTTGTTTTTTTGGATGGTTTTATTTGTGTTGTGATGACCTTTGGTTTTTAAAAGGAGGTTTTTTTTCGTGGTTGTTATTCATTTTATTTCTCTGGGTTTCTCCTTTTCTATCCTTCCAAAGATGTTGATTTTCTTCTAGGTCTTTCATGGTTAAGTTGAGTCTACCCTGGTCGTCCACCTCCTTGACCTTGACCGTAACCTCATCCCCTTCACTTAAAAAGTCTTTGGGATTACTTATGTGATACGGGGCTAGCTCACTTACATGGACCATTCCGTCACTTCCGGGCAAAACTTCTACAAATACTCCGAAATCCAGGATTCTGACCACGGTTCCTGTGAATTTTTCACCTGCCTGAAACTCATGAGTTAGTTGTTTTATCCATTCCACCGCCTCTTCGCAGGATTTTTTTTCAGCTCCGCAAACAATAACTGTTCCGTCTTTTTCAATATCGATCGAAACATCTTTTTCTTCTATTATCTTATTGATTATCTTACCTCCAGCACCGATAACATCTCTGATTTTATCTGGATTGATCTGGATTTTTATTATCAAGGGGGCGTAAGGGGATAGTTCTTGGTTTGGTTCTGAGATAGCTTGGTTCATAACATCTATAACTTCATTCAAGGCCTTTCTTCCTTTTTCCAGGGTTGTTTTTATTATCTCTTCTGTTAGGCCGGTGGTTTTTGTGTCCAGTTGGATGGCAGTAAGACCGTCCTTGGTCCCGGTTATTTTAAA
>CAZNAQ010000133.1:0-1997 GCA_964571265.1 uncultured Gammaproteobacteria bacterium
CGCCAAAGATGTTTTCGGCCCTGATGTAGTAAAGATTCAGGAACTGCTTTAGGTATTCTCCGGTATCTCTTTGATTGACAAAGACTATGGCGTTCTTTTTCAGATCAGCCCATTTTCCAAGCACTTTTTCAAGCATCACTGTTTTGGGGTGGTCGTTGAAGTTGTCTTTGACAACACTTATAATATCCCGGAAATATCTTTCTTTAAGGATGCTTTGGGCAGATTTGGAGTCTTGTCTCCTGAGTTTTTCAGTGTACCCGAGCAAAGTGGCGTAACTTTCTTTGATGCTAACTGAATAACAATGATATAACTTGATATACTTGGCTATTAGGAAATGAGCCGCCTTCCTTTGGTTTTCGTTTTTCAGGTTATCAGCATTGCATTTCCAGTTATCTGTTTCTTTAAAACCGAACAGATATCTTTTTTCCGGATCTATTTCCAGTTCCGGCATCAGCTCATCTATCTCTTTTAAGGTTTTTTTCAAAAGAGCTTCAAACCTGTAGGAGATCGTTTTAATGACCCTGTCCGGTTCGGCTATGACCAGGTCTTTGAGTTTGGCCGGGGTATTTATTTCGGCCACCACCCAATCCTGAATGTTACAGATCCTTTCCACTTGCTCTATTTTTGTCCGGTTATCTCCGGGAGAGGCTGACAACCCCAGGATGTTTGTTCTGCCCTTAGCTTCTTTGATTATTTTGGTGTAAGGGTAATCTCCACTGGCTTTATGAAACTCATCTATCACGATCAGGTCAAATTTGTCCAGGTCTATTTTACCCCTTTTAAATTCCTCTAGTGTCATATGGGGAGTGGAAAAAGTTATTTTTATATAAGGGTAGTTCCAAAAGCGTTCCTTTTTGGGGCTTAATCCGGTGATCACCTTACTTGTTGAATGATTTCCGGTAATTTCCAGGAGTAGTTTTTGATGTTGCTCACACAAATATCTGGTTGGAGCCAGAAACAGGCACCTGAAATTACCGGCCAGAATAGCCAGGATAGTGATTATGGTTTTTCCGGCTGAAGTTTCAGCCACCAAGGCCACATTCTTGTACCTTATTTTTTCCAAGAGTTTGTCAGCATATTCGTACCAGTCTTTTTTCTTGATCTCCAGGAGATCTCTGTCAAAACCTTCAAAGGGTAGGTTGTCCCAGAGTTCATGCTCATACTTTTTCATCTCTCTCCTCCTTTTTTAGGGTTTTTAAGGAACAAAAATCAGTTCAAATTACCATATTTTTATTGAAAAGTAAACTGTTTATGACTATGGACAAAAATAAAATATCTATTATAATACCCTCCAAGTTTTAAAAAACATTCGCCCCTGATATCCGGGGCCTTCCAAGGCTCTTTAAAACCCTAAAAAAAGGAGGAGTAAAATGATCGATGACCGCTCTTTAAAAGATGTCCAAAGACTTAGGAAAGAATCCCTACTATCTTTACTGTCAAAACTTGACCTTCTTCTTCCTGGACATGGATACAGAATCCAGGACAATGCCCGGATCATGTTGAATGCGTTCCCCGGTGAAGTGGATGTTTCTGATGTGAATAAACTTTTTTTGTTGTGCAACCTTCATGATGTGGGTAAGCTTGTAAAAGGACATAGATTGGCCGGCCTGGACAGGCATAGTGCCCTTGGCGGCGAGATAGCCTGGAGTCATCCGGAATTGAATTCCATATCCGAACTTATTTATTATCACCATGAACGTTGGGACGGCAACGGTTTTTACGGCCTGGAAGGAGAAAATATCCCTTATTATTGTCGACTTGTGAAGATACTTGATAGTTTTGACAACCTGGTATACGGGAGAAGAACCGGACAAAAGTTAATGTCCAAACAAGAGGCTATAAAGAGATTGGAACAAGGTTCCGGCTCTCAGTTCGATCCCCAAATAATGCCCTTGGCCATAGAAGTTCTTGGGTAGCTTCACTTTTTAAAATTCAAATCAAACCCCTGACCCTTAATTGGATCAGGGGTTTTTCTGTTGGCAGGGTTTTTGTTTTCT
>CAZNAQ010000134.1:0-1983 GCA_964571265.1 uncultured Gammaproteobacteria bacterium
CAAAACTAGATCAACCACAGAAAGATCAAAATAAGAATCCAGTTCAACCAAGTCGTCCACCACTCTGTCTCCACTAAGATTCAAACTGGTGGAAGTAATCGGACAATCAAGTTCTTTTATTATTTTAGTAAGAAAATTATTTTTAGGCAAACGAACCACCAGGGAATCAAAGTCCTTTTGGGCTAATTTTCCCTTATGATTCAACAAAAAAGAATACGGGCCGGGCCAATATTCAGCTAAATATGATTCTTGTTCCTTGTTTATCTTGAAATAATCCTTGGCCATAGAAATATCACTAACCAAAACCAAAAAGGGTTTATCTCTGCCTCTTTTTTTGATCGAGTAAATTCTATCTATAACCCCCTGATCAGTGGCCAGGCAACCTATTCCATAAACAGTGTCAGTAGGATAAACAACCACTCCCCCTTTCTTGAAACAATCAACCGTTCTTTTAATGGTCTTGTTATCAAAAGAGCCTTTTGCCTTTAAATACTTCATGGTTCAGTTTACAAGTAATTAGATAGGGCTTGGGACAAAAGGGGCACTAATAATCTGACAAAATCCAGTAAATAAGGGACTATTAATGACTCAGATACTTCAAATGGAATCCAGGGTAAATGCTCAACCGCCAAATAAAGTAAGACCCCTAATACCAAGGCCCCCTCAAACAGGCCTAGGATCGCTCCGGACACCCTGTTAAAGGTGGTCATAAAGGGAATTATGGAAAAGATACTAAAAGCTTTGTCCAGAAGCACAAAAACCAATCTCACCAACCTATTGGCTATCAGGAATAAGAATATAAAAGAAATAATCTTTCCCAAATTATCCAAACCAAAGAACCAGGATTCTATTAAGCTAAAAAGTTCAAGATAAAAAAGCGAAGCGACCCAAGTTCCAGCCACTACCCCCAATAATGACCCCAGGGTTCTTATAAGGCCGAAAAACAAACCATAAAAAACAAATCCGGCCCAAGTAAACAGCAAGATCAAATCAATAATGAACATAATTTTATTTTTAAACTTTAAAAAATTTATTTATAGCCCTTGTTTTTAGGTTTTGATTTTAACTTTAATTCTTTTCTCTGTTCATTTCTTAAACGCCTAAAACTACTTTTATTGCATCTATTTTCCGAAATCAGATTTTTCATCCAACTTCCGGCTAAAAGGTGTGGGGTTATTATAAAATCAGCACCTTCATTATACAAGCTATTTAAATGTTTTATATGAGAAAGACTCCCTATAAATATAGCTTTTTTACTAAATTTTCTCAATTGCTGAACAAGGGTCATTTGATCCTTAAAGTCTGGAATGGTAGAAATTACCATTTTTACCTTAGAAGAAAAAATATCACCTAAAAAATCAATCGCTCCGGCGTCACCAAAATAATAAGGAATTCCTCTCTGTCTTAACTTTTCAATTGCCTTAGGATCAAAATCCACCACAGCAAAAGAAACACCAGACTCTTTCAAGGAATCACAGATCTTCCAACCTAGGCGATGGTAACCGAATACCAAAACATCATACTTCACACCCCTATCCTCTTTGACCGCCAAAGCCTTGTCTTTACCGAAGAACTTTTCAAATAAGGGATTTATCTTATCAAATATCTGTTTGTTGTAAGTAATCAGATAAGATGAGAAAAATATGGTTATTAAAGCAACCATCGTAAACAAGGTGAGGTCGGTTCCGGTAACTAAATTCATATCATACAACAAGAAAAGAAGTACAAAACCAAACTCACTCACCTGGGCCGCTGACAAACTGGAAAGAAAACTATTCTTTCTAGTAAATCTCATGAACCGAAATACTGTATATAGTATAAAAGGGTTTCCTATTAATATAAACATAGAAACAACCAAACCGGGCCAAAAAACCTCCTGTAAATTGGCTAACCCCATTTTACTGCCAAGTATTATAAAGAAAAGAGCTATAAAAAAATCTCTTAATGGCCTTACTCTGCTGTTTATTTCAAGTTGATACCTGG
>CAZNAQ010000135.1:0-1967 GCA_964571265.1 uncultured Gammaproteobacteria bacterium
ATCCCTGATAAGCAATAGCGACTTATTAGGGACTATTGTGTTTTATGTCTAAACAGTTTTCTAATGAAAATTTTCAACAAGAAGTGATCGAGGCTTCTAAGAATAAACCGGTTTTGGTGGATTTTTTTGCCGAATGGTGTGGGCCTTGTAAGATGCAAGCTCCTATTATTGATGAATTGACTGAAGAGATGGGAGAAAAAGTGGGGGTTGGCAAGGTGGATATAGAGGAGTCCCAGGAATTGGCCTCCAAGTATAATGTTATGAGCGTCCCCACTCTTATTGTGTTTAAAGATGGTGAGGCTAAGGAGACTATGACAGGAATGAGAGACAAGGACTCTCTTAAGGAGTCCTTGGAAAAATATTTATAACAGGTATTTTTCTTTGTATAAAAAAACTTCCTTTTTAAAGGAAGTTTTTTGTTTTTAAGGTATTTGGAGGGAAGCCCCTATAGCTCCGACCGACTCTCCCAGTTTTGCTTTGATTATCTTAATATTTTTAGCTTCCGGGTTCATGATCAATTCTTGGGTTGTTTTTTTGAGTTTGGACAAGAATAGGTCGTCCGCCTCTGTGGCACCTCCCCCGATGATTATAACTTCCGGATCAAGGAGATTGACCAGATTGGCACAAGCAATCCCCAGGTAACGACCGATCTCCTCAAAGGATTTCTGGGCCAAGGCATCTCCTCTATAAGCTTCTTCAGCCAAATTGGCCGGATTGCCCTGGCTTAAATTTTTGTATATGGACTCGAGTTCTTGCGAGTCTTCAAGTATCATCCGGCCTATCTCTCCAGCCCCACCTCTAAAACCTTTGTAGGTTTTTTCTGTCCACCAAGCACCTCCGATGCCTGTTCCTATGGTTATACCAAAAATATTTTTATACTTTTTACCTGATCCTATCAAGGCTTCGGCTCTGACAAAACAATTAACATCATTATCTATTTGAATAGGCAGATTTAAGTCCTTTTCCATTCTTTCTGCAAGATCGACTCCATCCAAGAGGGCTATATTCGGGGCTTTGACCACTTTTCTTTTTTTAGGATCATAAAGACCGGCCACCCCGATGCCAACACCTTTTATTTTAGCTTTATTTTCCTTGGCTTTTTCTAAAAGAGGGTCGATCAAGGCGTTGAGCATAATAAAAAAGTGTTCCAGATTGTCCTTGGGGGTGGCCAAGGTATAGTCTTCAAGAACTTTTTCACCATCCCAAAGAACCGCCTTCATATTGGTTCCTCCGATATCCACTCCTATTGTGTATTTTTTTGCTTCAGTCATACAGGGGCCATATTAACCCGCTTTTTTTATTGTGTAAAGAGTTTTTTGGCTTGCTCCCACATTTCAGGATTGTTATTTTTTGTTTTTTCCCAATACCAGTATTCCGCTCCCCAGAGATACAATTCTTTAAAACCGGATTTTCTGGCCAGATCCACCATGTCGACTAACTTATCAGGACACATGGTTTTCTCTCTTTCTTCCAAGCTTAGTTTTTGATAGGGTCTTTCTCCCCAGGGTTCTCCTTGGAGTTCTATGACTATCCATTTCTCAGGATCAGCGAACCAATTGGTGACATTCCGTTTTAAATGAAAGAACCAGGGTCCTATCGGATAATTGACATACATATTCAGTTGACCAGAATAGGTTTTTTTATACATAGTGGTTCCAAAAATATCCCCTCTTCTGGCTGCCGGTACCCACAAAGAAAGCTCTCCGGAGTCAGTCACTATCACCGGTCTGGAGTCAAGACTTTTCACTAATTCTATCTCCTGGTCCAAAAAATCTTTGTCCAATCTGGGGCATTCTCCAAAATAGGAAGACAAAAAGGGTTCGTTTTCCACTTGCCAGGCCTTGATATTGGGGTTATCTTTGTATCTGAGCACAGTTTTTTCTATATATTCAAGGATAAGGGGTTGTCTCTTTTCTCTTTCCATGTCTTCGGCCCAGTCAGGAAAATGACATTCCGGCCACCTGGGA
>CAZNAQ010000136.1:0-1961 GCA_964571265.1 uncultured Gammaproteobacteria bacterium
CTCTCCTTGTTTTTTTTCAGGCTCCGGCCACCTAGATGGATAATATCTGTTTTTAGGTTTACCAGGACTTTGTAGCCTTGGTTTTTAACCCTTTTGCACAGATCTATATCTTCGTAATACAGAAAGTATTTCTCGTCCCATCCTCCCAATTCTTGGAACAGATCCTTTCTTATCATCAAAGCGCAACCACTCACCCAATCCACTTCCATGATATTTCCTCCCTTAGAGATGGATAACTCTTTTTTCTGAGCCCCGGATATTATGCTCCAGAAAGTGGGGAAGAGTCCGAAGCCAAAGGCCTGGTAATGGCCGTCCTCGGTTTTCAGTCCCGGAGAGACCACGCCTACTTTCTTGTCTTTGTTAAAGATATCCAAGCAGCTTTTGAATATATCTTTTTTTACCACAGTATCGCTGTTTAGAAAAACGATAAGATCACCCCGGGCCGCTTCGGCTCCTTTGTTGTTCCCACCGCCAAAGCCGAGATTAACCTTGCTTTTTATTAATTTTATTCTATCTTTGAACTCCTTTTCTATTGTTTCAACGCTTTTATCAGCCGAGGCATTGTCCACCACGATTATTTCTTTGTTTTGGGGTTTGGGAAGGGAAAGAAGAGAATTGATACAGTTTATGGTCAGTTGCGGAGTATTGTAATTTATGATTATAATGGAATAAAGCATATGAAAAGACTCAATCTTGGCTGTGGCCTAAAAAAATTAGACGGATATATTAATCTTGATAATCGCTCCGAATGCCAGCCGGATGTGGTTCATGATCTGGAGGTTTTTCCTTACCCCTTCCCTGAAGATCATTTTGACGAGATTTTGATGGATCATGTCTTGGAACACTTATCCGATCCTTTACGGACTCTTCAAGAACTTTACCGAATCTCCAAGCCCGAGGCCAGAATATCCATAAATTGTCCTCATTTTTCAAGAAACTGGGTTCATCCCGGCCACAGATCCGCTATCAGTATCCATCTGTTTGATTTTTTAGACCAGGGAAATGAAGAGGTGTATGGAGATACAGATTTTAAGGTGGAACATTTGGAGTTACGCTGGCTCGGTCATAGCAAGGGAAAAAGGTCGTGGTTAATATTAAGGATATTTAATGGTTTGATAAATTCCTTGGCACGGTTAAGTCCTTCGGCAGCCGAGAGATTTTGGTGTTATCATGTGGGTGGATTTGAAGAACTTAAATTCCGAGTCAGGGTAAAAAAATAGATTCAAGCTTGAATTCTTCGCAAAGACGACACCAGACAATGCTGATAAGCTGTTCGAGTCGGTGCAGTCAGTAATTTATCAGAAAAAATATTCAGTGTAATTGTAGCCAATTAGTATCAGGATAACAAGAATTTGATTTTTCCCAAAAAACTTTAGTTTCCATTTATTATATCACTCCGATCCTGTTAAAAAAACCCTTGCCCTGGAAGGGGCAAGGGTTTTTTACCCTATTTTAGTTAATTCAACCCATAAACTATTAACAGTTTTTAGTTTTTGGTATATAATTTTGAGAGTGTCAATTTAATTTTTTAATGATCTTTAAGGTTATGTCTATTGAAAAAATAAATCTTAATCCTGAAAATGAGGAGAGTGAAAGCTGGGATAAAATGGACGAGAGGCTAGGTTCGGGAAATGCGGAGATAGAGGAAAAAGAAAGAGAGAAGAGTGACCAGGAAAGGCAAAAAGACCTGGATTTTATTCGTGAATATTCCAGGATAACCGAGCTTATGGCCAAATACGAGGATGACCTGGGAACTCCTTTTAGTAATCAAAAGGTGGAGATAATCCGTTCTTTAAGGGTTTTTATGGAACAAAATTCCGAATTAGACAGAGTTAACTTGGAAGAGTCCTTGGAGAAAAAATTAAAGGAAGAGATAAAAGAGAGGGGGTTGCTTTAAGGGTTTTTCAATAAAAAACAGAGCTTAAAAAGAGCTCTGTTTTTTATTGATGACTTTTATCTAG
>CAZNAQ010000137.1:0-1952 GCA_964571265.1 uncultured Gammaproteobacteria bacterium
TCATATAACCTTTACCTAAACCCTAATAAGCCCATTATTTTTTATAAAGGGCTTTTTTATTGCCAAAATCAAATATTTTTTATATACTTAAATCTAAATTGATCACTTACTTCTTAATTTTTGCCTTAAAAAGGCAATTGTTTTAATTATGAAAGCTGAACAGATCAGACAAAAATACCTTGATTTTTTTGAATCCCAGGGACATGCTGTTATTCCCAGTTCCTCTTTGATTCCCAGTGAGGATTCCTCGACTCTTTTTACCGGGTCTGGGATGCAACCCCTTGTCCCTTATCTTTTGGGTGAAAAACACCCTCAGGGTACCAGGCTGTGCAATTCCCAGAAATGTTTCAGGGCCGAGGACATAGAAGAGATCGGGGATAATCGCCACAACACCTTTTTTGAGATGCTGGGCAATTGGTCTTTGGGGGATTATTTCAAAAAAGAACAACTCAATTGGTATTTTCAGTTTTTGACCAATGAAATGGGCTTGGATCCCAATCGTCTTTATGTATCTGTTTTTAGCGGGAACGAGGAGATAGGTGTTCCCAGAGATGAGGAGTCGGTAGAGATCTGGAAAGAGATCTTTTCTCAAGAGGGAATTGAAGCTCGGGATGTGGAGGATTCTGAGAAAAAAGGCTTGGGTCAAGGAAGGATATTTTATTATGATGAATCCAAGAATTGGTGGTCTAGGTCAGGTAAGCCGGCCAATATGCCGGTGGGAGAGATAGGTGGTCCTGACAGCGAGGTTTTTTATGACCTGGGCGAGGAATTGGGCAGGCACGAGAATTCCCCCTGGAGAGACCAGCCCTGTCATATAAATTGTGATTGTGGGCGCTTTATTGAGATCGGAAACAGTGTTTTTATAGAATACATCAAGACTGAACAGGGCTTTGACAAACTTAAACAAAAAAATGTTGATTTTGGCGGAGGACTGGAAAGAATGGCCATGATCATGCAAGGCAAGACCAATGTCTATGAGACCGACCTGTTTTTGAATGTTTTGGATAAAGTGGAGAAGTTGTCCGGAGGCAAAAAGTATCAGGACAACATTCGGTCTTTTGAGGTTATTGCTGACCACTTGAAGGCAGCCACTTTTATAATGGGAGATAATCAGGGTATCAGGCCTTCTAATACCGACCAGGGATATATTGTCAGGCGCCTGATCAGAAGAGCGGTTCGTTATGGCAGGCAGATCGACATAGATTCCCAGGAGCCTTGGATACCGGAAATAATCAAGATCATCGTGAGTGACTACAAAGAGGCTTATCCGGAGTTGTCTCGCAACTTGGAGTTTATTGTTGAAGAAAGTAGACAAGAGCAACTTAAGTTTGAAAGGACCCTGAACAAAGGCTTGAAAGAGTTTCAAAGAATAGTTTCCAGCCGAGGAGGTGATAGGTCCTTAACAGGAGAAGAGGCTTTTAATTTGTATCAGACCTATGGCTTCCCTGTTGAAATAACTGAGGAATTGGCCCTAGAGAAGGGTTTTAAGATAGATAAACAAGGTTTTTCAGAAGAATTAAAAAAACACCAGGAACTCTCTCGGACCGCCAGTGTCGGAAAATTCAAGGGTGGTTTGGCTGATCAGGGTGAGGAGACCAAGAAGCTTCATACCGCAGCCCACCTTCTTTTGGCTGCTTTGAGAAAGGTTCTGGGAGAGCATGTTCATCAAAAGGGAAGTAATATTACTGAAAAGAGATTACGTTTTGATTTTTCTCATTCCGAGAAATTGACAGAGGAACAAAAACAGGAAGTGGAGAGATTGGTGAATCAGGCTATTAAAAAAGATCTTTCAGTTACTTGTGAGGAAATGACCCTGGAGGAGGCCAGGAACAAAGGGGCGGTGGCCATGTTCGAGGAAAAATATGGAGACAGGGTCAAGGTATACAGGGTTGGCCAAGGAGAAGAGGTCTTTTCCTACGAGCTTTGCGGAGGCCCTCATGTTGACAGGACAG
>CAZNAQ010000138.1:0-1939 GCA_964571265.1 uncultured Gammaproteobacteria bacterium
CAGATCCGAGACGATATTTGAGTATAAATATCTTGAAGTTCGGATCCGCTGGGAGCGAAATAATAATCACCTCCGGTCACCTCGGCCATATATTTAAGCATATCTGAATTAACATCCTGACCCAGTCCTATGGTAAAGATGATCTGTCCTGCCTCGGCGGCCAACAAGGCCTTTTGTTTGGCATAATCCACATCATCCGGATACTCGGAATAACCCGGACCGTAGGGTTTGTTGGCCTTACCGTCAGTCAACAGGATCAAAACCTGGTTGGCCTGGGGACGAGAACGATCCGAATAAAGTTCTTGTACACCAAGTTCTAGAGCGTCTCCGATATTAGTGGAGCCTTTGGCTGTTAAGGAATCAACCAAAGATCTGGTTTCTTTATGAGAAGAAGACAATTGTTTGTCCAAAACAGCCTCAGTAGCAAATGACACCAGTCCGGATTGGTCTCCCGAGCCGAGGATATCCAAGAAATATCCGGCTGCTTTCTGAGATGATCCCAGCTTGTTCGGCTCTGAAGGAAAGTATGTCGGAGGAGAGCACCTACCTTCAGAAAGGGGATTTTCTGGTTTTTCCATACAATAATCCTGATCGATCCCAGATTCCTGGTAGGAAACACACATAAAGGTCTCTTGGTCCTCGTGCCATTCAAGTTCCTGCCAGAAACATTGACTCAGAGATCCCTCATCTCCCATACTACCGGAGCGGTCCAGGATCAAAACCACATCTACCTCAGCCGCACACATCGGCATTTCCTCCGCCCTGGCCCCGGAAAAAGACTGAGGATAAAAACAGAAAATAACAAAGAAAAAAAGACATGATAAAAACAGATAAGGTAATTTAACCTGTCTGAATTTTGAAAAATAATAATTCATATGTTTAAGTTAATGATTCGATACAAGCCGACCTATTCAACTCTCTCTTTTCTGTAATACCTTAAATACAGGCCAAGGGCAAAAACGCAAAACCCGGCGAACGCGACCAAAAGGATATAGGTATATTTACCAACATCAGGGAAGCGGTCCACCCAAGAACCCCAGGCCCAAAGACCTGACTCTTCCTGGCCCACGGAAAAAAAGAACTCCTTGCTTAAATGATCCTGGTCGTTCACCTTAAAATTTAGGTGAGCTAAATATTTTCCTGACTCCAAATTGTACACCGGCACATAAACAGCCGGAATCTCTTTTTGGGACAAGGGTCTGACCGGATTCAAGGAAGAAGGATAAGGAAAAACAGTTTTGTGTAAAAGTTCTCCTTCTTGAAAAACCTCTATTCCGATCTGTGGAGAAATACTGACATTACCCCTGTTGTTGTAGATCACCCGCACTGGCAAAGCTTCCTCCTCTTCCAAATTATATTTCTCCGGTATCACAGAGACTAAGAAATCAACATTCTCCTCATCTCCGACATTTATAAAGACCTCTCGACCGACACCGTGGGAAATGGCCACCGATGTCTCCCCATCCTCTTCTTGAGAGGCTTTATCACCAACATGGATAGAACCCTGATAGTCACCATTGGGAATGTCTTTAGGTAAACTGATCAAAGCCATAACCTCTAAGTAAGTCTGGGCCGGGATCTCTATCTCTGTGAAAAACTCTCCTGGATCATCAGGAGAGAAAAAAGATACCCAGGTCTCAATATCCCCGTCCGCATCCAATTCATAAATTCCTGACTTCTCAGAGGAGTTCAAAAGGATCAAAGTAACCTCCATCTCTTCTCCTCGCAAAGCCTCCTGGATCATCACCGGCTCGGTCATCTGACCCACTGCTTGAACACTTGAAGGAAAAACAAGGACAAAGAACAGAAAAAAGAAACTAAAATTTTTAATTGTTGTGTAATTCATATTTTTGAAAGCCTTTCGGGAGGGGGTTTACTCCCCCTCCCTTACGGCTTTTTTGGGAAAGAACTACAGTTCACTGAGCACAGAGTAGATGAG
>CAZNAQ010000139.1:0-1919 GCA_964571265.1 uncultured Gammaproteobacteria bacterium
TGGCAGAGGGGGTTTCGGTTGCCAAACCACCGGAAATGACGGCTCTGATGAGGGACCCCAAAGTCCGCGTTTTCACTTTCTGAAAGACGGTACCTCAGGGGGCCTTTTGTTCCGGCTATCCGTACATCGATTCTAATTCATTTTGAAATTTTCTGACTACTTCTTTTCGCTTAAGCTTCATGGTTTGCGTTAGCGTACCGTTTTCCACGGAAAAATCCTCCCTGAGAAAAAAGAAACGCTTTGGAATTTCATAGCCCCCGAAGTCTTTTCTCAAATGGCTGGCAATCTCGTTTTCGATCATCTCCGTAAATTCCCTGTTTGCCAGAAGATCATCGGGGTTGCCGGACACACCGTTTTTTTCCGCCCAGCGTGCGGCTGTTTCAAAATCGGGGACCACCAGGCAGACGTTGTATGGCTTTCCATCGCCGTAAATCGTTGCATTGGCAACCTGTGGCAGAAGCTTGATCTCCTCTTCCAGAACTGCCGGAAATACGTATTTGCCGTTGGAGAGCTTGTACTGCTCCTTGATCCGCCCGGTAATCCACAGAAATCCGTCTTCATCGAACAGCCCCCGGTCGCCGGTGCGGAATCCACCGTCAGCCATTATAACCTCGGCGGTTTCTTCCGGCTTGTTGTGATATCCTTTCATCACATTCGGTCCGTAAACAACGATCTCGCCATCACTGGCGTCTTCTTCGACGATCGATTGATCGATTACGACCTTCTGTCCCTCCAGGACCTTCCCAACGCTTCCAATCCGCCAGGCATTGCTGCAGTTCATGGTTACGGCCGGCGCCGTTTCCGTCAAACCGTAGCAGTCGTAAATGGGGATTCCCAGGTCATAGAAAAACAATCCGATCTCCTTGTTCATGGCGGCACTGGCGGTTAGCGCGCCGGTCACCCGCCCGCCCATTGCTTCCCGGACCTTGGAAAATACCACCTTGTCCAGAAGTGCATGCTCCATGTTGACGATAGCGGAAGATTGTCCCTGCTGGGCCAGTTCGTTTTTTTTCCGGGCAATCCGGCAGGCCCTGTCGAACAGTTTTTTCTTCATGCCGCCGGCTTCACTCATCTTTGCCTGGATGCCATCGTAGATTTTATTGAAAACGCGCGGCACAGCAATGAGATAGGTCGGCTTCACCCGCTGAAGATCTTCTCCGAGGGTTGTGACATCTCTCATGAAGCCAAGAGAGCCGCCAAAGTGTATCCAGTTATTGAGCTCGCCGGAAAAGGCGTACGAATGCGCCCAGGGGAGCATGGACAGGCCGACCTGCTTTTCCGTCAGTTCCGGGTAAATGCGGTTTCCTGCCCTCACGCAGTAAGTGATGTTCCCGTGCGACAGAAGCACGCCTTTGGGTGCGCCGGTCGTTCCGGAGGTGTAGATCAAAACGGCTATGTCATCGTGATGGGGAATAATCGGTTCCACCGGGTTGTCAGCGCCCGCTTTTTCCAGCGCCGCCAGGCTGTTTTCCCCCTGGTCCTCGATAATGTATATCTTCTCAAGGGTTTGGATTTCATCCGGAAAGGCTTTCACCTTTTCATAGATTTCCGGCGAAGATACCAGCAGGAATTTGATGCTGCTGTCCTTGATGATGTATTTCCAGGTACCGACCAGCTCCTTTTCGTACATGGGTATATACCGGGCATTCCGGCCGTAGGCGGCGAATGCCAGGACTGCCCACTCGGGCCGGTTGCCCGAGATGATGCCGACCGCATCCCCCGCCCCGATACCCAGCTGCGCCAACCCGCCCCGGGCATTGTCTATGCGGCGGCCGATTTCACCGTACGAAAGGGCATCCAGCGTCCCCTGATCGTTGTGCGCCCAAAACAACACATTGTCCCTGAATTTTTTTTCACTTTCAACCCACCACTCAACCAGGTTATCCGGTTTTTCATACGTCCACATAGTCTTCTCCCTT
>CAZNAQ010000140.1:0-1919 GCA_964571265.1 uncultured Gammaproteobacteria bacterium
AGATGTTCTCTTTTACTTTTTCATGGATCTTTTGAGCCTCCTCTTCGGTAAAATTATTGGGAATAATATAAAGAAGCTCATAACGTTGCTCCAAGGATGGTTTGACTTTACTCATAATTTTTACTTTCTTTTATTAATAATTAAATAAAAAACTTCCCGTATTCTCAAAAAGGGGAAGTTATGAGAATACCTTTTAATCTTGATCTTTATCAAGACTACCTTTGGCAAAAACCAAGGGTGTGGGAAGGGTATATCTTTTTAATTAATAGAACCCTACCATAAAATATTCTACTTGACAAGGGTTTTAGGGATAACCATCAACAGAACAGGGGAGAGAACAAACCTCTTCCTTTATTTAAAAAACGGGGAAACACTTGTTTCCCCGTCTAAACCTAAAAAGCTTAATCATCATTAAAAGCTTAATCATCATTCTTTTTTCGCGGCCTATAAAGACCCAATGTAAAAATACACAGATAGTCAGCTAAAACCGACTTCCACAAGGGTAAATAAATTTGGTCTCCAAATGAGGTCATGGCCGGTTGATTGGCATACTCAATAAAACTTTTAAACTTTGTTTTCATTCTTCCCTCCTTTATAAATGACGTTCATTTTAAAGAGCGTTTTAAGTGAATGGTCGTTTACCCCTATTTAACAATAATCTGTTTTTATTTTTTGTTCTTTTTCAAATCTTTCAATGGCCAATCGGATCAACCTATCAATAAGTTCGGTATAAGAAACACCGCTTACCTCCCATAGTTTCGGGTACATACTTGTCTCTGTGAAGCCAGGAATCGTGTTTATCTCATTAACGATTATTTTACCGTCATCTTTAAGAAAAAAATCAACTCTTCCCAAGCCCTCGCAAGACAGGCTTTGAAATGTTTTTATAGAAAGTTCTTGTATCTGAGTTGCTATCCGGTCTGAAATTTTTGCAGGTATTTCCAAGACGACACCTTGTTCATCTTCGTATTTAGCGTCATAAGAATAAAAATCTTGATTTAAAACAATCACACCTAAGTCAGAAGCTATCGGCTCTTCATTGCCTAACACAGAACACTCGATCTCCCTTCCTCTGATATATTCTTCCAGGACTATCTTAGTGTCGAAATCAAAAGCTCTTAAAACCCCTTCTTTATATTCAGATTCATCATTGATCTTACTAATTCCGACCGAAGACCCCATGTTGGCCGGCTTAACAAAAAAGGGTAAACCGAGATCTTTTTTTATTTTTTGAAAATCCGGGATTGTCTCATGAGACTTTAGGGCAAAAAATTTTCCAACCGGTATTCCAGAGTCACGCAACAGACGTTTCATAACATCTTTATCCATCCCCACCGCTGAACCGAGAACATTCGACCCAATAAAAGGCAGATCAGCCAATTTAAGCAAACCCTGAACAGTCCCATCCTCCCCGAAAGAACCATGCAAAACCGGAAAGACCACATCGATTTTCAATTTCTTAGAAGCATCAGTCAAATTCAAGAGCTCTCCATTTCCCTGGGGAATCATCACAACCGGATCACTTGCCTGATCCAATTTAATAAAATCGGGGTTTTCAGTCTCTGAAAAAAAATTCGACTCATTTTTCAATAACCACTTACCAGTTTTATTTATTCCGATAAGGATCGGATTATATTTTGTCTTATCGATCGCCTCAAAAACATTTTTCGCAGATCGCAAAGAAACTTCATGCTCAGCCGACCTTCCTCCAAATAAAATTCCTATATTGATTTTTTTCTTATCCATATTATTTGTCCTTAAAAAATCTTTCAAATCTTATTATTGATTAACAAACAAGTTTTTTATTTCAATACACTCTAAAAAATCCAATCTATATGTCACGCACCGCAAGAAAAAATCGCAGAGTAAAACGAAGCGACAGTATAATGTAAGCCAAGTTAGATTCTAGACTCTAACTA
>CAZNAQ010000141.1:0-1916 GCA_964571265.1 uncultured Gammaproteobacteria bacterium
GCAAACTGCCCTTCTGATATTAAATCTATATCTTGCATCATTCTAATTCTCATCTTTAATCTATCAAAAGTAACGATTAGCTCTTTTATTTTTAACGTCTTTTCATTTTTTGAAGACATTCTTATTTCCATAAAAATATCCAGACACTCCCACAAAATATCAAGCGAATCTTGACCTAACGTATATTTATACTCTCTTGGTATGTTATGAACTATAATATACATCCTCTTAGTGAGCTGATAAAGCTTATGATATATGGGAACGTTTGACACACCCGACATTGTATCCATTAAAACCGCAAAAACACGAGTTGTAAATTCCCGAGAACACAACGAACACGGTTACTATTAGTCTTGTTGTTGTTGTTCGTGTTGCCATTGGAAAAGTTGATTCTCCGAGCGTTGTCCTCACTGTTCTCCGTCGCCGACCAGTAATTGGCGGAGGCGTTCTCTTCCGCTTTTTTATTTATTCCGTAACTTCTAAAAGAAGCCCTCCCATAAATTCCTTCTCTAAGGTGCGGAAGCGCATTTACAACTCGCATACACCTCGCCACTCCTCAAGAGATCGTGACGAGATCCGGCGGTATCTCTTTCTTTATTTTCAATGAAAGATAATTAACATCGGTGTCTACAACACCTTTAAGCGATTCCAAGTGATTTTCGGTAAGATGCTTCCTCAAACCAAAACTATCAGAATGTCGAAAATGCCCAAAATATGAATTAACCCGCGAGAGCATTCTCTCCAACGGAACTTTGTCACCTTTTTTCAAAAAAGATGCCAGTACGGTTTTTTGATTACGTATTTTATTTTTACAACTACCAACCACTCTTCGACGTGACAAAACATATTCCGGCTTAACGATATATCCCAAAAAATCGATACCTTTATCTATGGTTTTAAACTTTGTTTTTTCTAAATTAAGTCTAAGTTTGAGTTTCCTACTTAAAAAAGAATCCACCTTACCCTCCAAAGAGAAAAGGTTATCGGCGTCTGTTCCTAAAACAACAAAATCATCCACGTAACGTAAATAATATTTGCATCGCAATTTTTGTTTTACAAAATAGTCCAGTTCATTAAGATAAAGATTGGCAAAAAACTGCGAACTGTAATTTCCTATCGGAAGACCTGTGCCGGGTTTTGCATAAAAAAGCGATTTTTCTCTGGGAATTAACTTCAACACATCGATTCCCTTGTTTATTGAACAGTCCTCTTGCGGGCGATGAAAAATAATTCTCTTCCCCAACCAAAGCATTTCGCTCTTCCACAGATCATCTTTAATCTGTTTTAAAATAAATTTTTTATAAACAGAAAACAAGACACCGTGATCAATAGAGGCAAAAAAATTACTAACGTCCATCTGAATATATTGTGCACTTTGCCTCCCGTTCTTCGTCACCTTTTTTATATACCCCCTCATAGTCTTAACCGCCTTATGGGTTCCCATGTTTTTTCTGCAAGCAAAACTGCATGAAAAAAAACTCCTCTCACCTGCCTCTAAGATTTCCCCCACCAAAAGATGATGAACCACTCTGTCACGAAAGCCAGCGGCAAATATTTCTCTCGGCCTCGGCTGTGTTACTCCAAAACAAATCGACCTCCCGGGTCTATATTCTCGGGACTTTAACTCTGCCAAAAGTCTATTTAAACTATCTTCCAGGTTGATCTCAAAAAGAAGTGCGTTTACAGTATTTCTTTTATTCTGCCGGCATCTTAAATATGCACTGTATAGGTTTTTGTATGTAAATATGGACATAAAAAAAATTTGATTCGAGGGCCAAAGGGCCCTTTTTTTAAAAGACCAAAGTCCAAATGGCCAAGAGACCAAAGGACCAAGAACTAATGCCCGAGAACACAACGAACACGGTGACTAAGAGTCTTGGCGGAGTTGCGCGTGTCGCCATCGGAAAAGTCGATTC
>CAZNAQ010000142.1:0-1901 GCA_964571265.1 uncultured Gammaproteobacteria bacterium
CTAAATATTCATATATTCGAGGTCTTTCTACTGCCGGAACCTCCATCACCCTCTCCAACTTGGAGCTGGGCATCAATTCTCTTCTGTCTATTTCTATTCCCGGAAATTCAAAAGAGGGAACCCTGATGCTTTCTATTTCTTCAAACTGACTGTGAGTGTAGGTTCTGATTCCGGCAAAGGCCAAAAAAGGAAGAATAACTAAAATGACTAATATAATGATGATTAACCAAAGCAAAAATTTACTTCCTGAGTTATCCCTAATCTCCTTTCTGGGGGCAGTGTCATTGGGGATCACAAAAATAGCTACGACATAAACCAGAATAAAGGCGAAAAACCCGCTCCAGATAAAAACAAAAATTCCGATGAGCCTTAGAATAATGGGGTCGATATCAAAATACTCTCCCAAGCCTCCAAAGAAACCGGCCAAAACCCTGTCTTTGGTGCTTCTCTTTATTTTTTTCATAATTTTTTGTTGTTTTTAAGGTTAAGGATGCTTCCTTAAGAACAACTACTCTTAAAAATTATTTATTATTATAACATATAAAACCATTTTTTCTAAAAAAACAAGGTTTTTATACATCACCCAAAAATTCGATCCACAAGATATCGAAATACTCCCCTCTTCTTTCTCCTTTTACTTTAACCCTTTCTCCGGCCAGATCTTCACTGTATTCAAGAAAGAGGTTGCAGAAATCTTCAGAGCCCAGACATTCAAGATCATCATCCAAAATTAATTGAACAGATAGGCCGGGCGATCCGGGTGCTTCATGACTTAAGTACCACTCACCCTGATCAAGTCCGGGGTTGTTTATCATTAAATTTCCGGTCAGATTATCTAATCTATCGTCTTCCCGGGTCTCGTCCCGAGGCCAAGCAAGGAAAACCAAAAGAGTTAGAAGAATCAAAACAAATAACACCAAAATTATCTTTTTCATTTTATAAAAATTATTCTTTATACCAACAATATAAATGACCCAAGAATCCAATGACCACGGAAACGATTATCCAAGTCCAATCATTGATCCAGGCTCCGTAAATAAGAGCTGCAAAAGCTAAAACAGTGGCTATAAAATTGACTGGATTAGCATGTTCAAGAATACGTTTTTCAAGCCAAGTAGGTTTCTCCCCCTTGGCAAACTGATTAAATCTTTTTTCTGACCATCCCATAAAGAAATTTTAAAAATTAAAATAATGTATATAAAAATATTTTGTTGGGATATAACAATAAACGAGGCTGGGATCAAGAAAGTAACAATTTAAATACTATAAATCATTTTAACACAAAAATCTTTACCTGACATCAAAGATCTACTATATTTAAACCAATAGTTTTAACAAGAAAATATGAAAAAAATATTTTTTCTAACAATCTTTTTTATTCTTTTGGTCACAAGCCTTTTTGTTTTTATAAAAGAAGAAAAAGACCCCTCTGACGATATAAAAAAAACGCAGGAAATCAGTGAGGAAAACCAAAAACAAAAAAAAGAAGTGGAGGTTACAGAAACAGGTCAAGAGCAAGAGAAAGAAGTTGACGAGAAAAAGATTGATGACAAAACCCCTGATCCAGAAAGAGATCCGGAAGAAAAAGTCATTATCACAGGTGTGCCATTTACGACTCAGGCACCTTTTGGAGATTGGGGTGATCCCAGACAACAAGACGGCTGCGAAGAGGCTTCTGTCTTAATGGCTATAAAATGGGCACGAAATAAGGATTTAACTCCCCAAAAGGCTTTAGAAAAAATACTGGACTCCTCAAAGTTCACAGAGGAAAAATACGGAGAATATCTGGACACCTCTCTGTCTGATACAAAAAACAGGTTAGTCAAAGATTATTTTGGCCACTCCAAAGTAAGAATAGAGGAAGATATAAAAATAAAGGACATGATTAGGGAATTGAATAA
>CAZNAQ010000143.1:0-1897 GCA_964571265.1 uncultured Gammaproteobacteria bacterium
TTTTTCCTCCCTGATCTGAATTAAAAATCAACCGGTATATTTATTATATTTTTTGCTCTTGAACCCAACTCCTCTTCTATCATATCAACTGAAACATCCTCTTCTGCTATTTCTTGACTTTCCTCTTCTCTTAAACTTACCGGAATCACTAACAAGTTTTTGTCTTTGGAGAAAAGAAAAGCTTTGTGGTCGTTTGATACTAGGGTGCTACTGTAGTGGTCACCTAAAACATATTTATCGGTTTTAATCGGATCATTTACATCAGAAACATCGAATAAGGATAGTTTTACGCCCTGCTCTATGACCCGTTCGTCGAATTCGGTTTCTTTGCCTACCCCTATAATAGTGTTTTCGTCATAGGGGTGTAAGTAGTCTGAGAACCCTGGTATTTTTAATTCACCCAAAATCTCCGGATTTTCCGGATCTTTAAGATCTATAACAAAGAAGGGGTCGATTTCTTCAAAGGTGACCAGATAAGCTCGATCTCCCATGAATCGGGCCGAAAATATCCTTTCTTCAGGAGCTATATTTTCCACCCCTCCTACTTTTTCCATATCCTGGTCCAGGACATAAAGATTACTATAGGATTCAGTGTCTCCCCATTCAGAAGGAATACCCCAGTCCCTGCCCTTGGTGGTGGCAATCCGGAAATATCCGTCTTGTTCGCTCATGGAAAACTGGTTAAGAACATGACCACTGACCTCTCCTTTATTTTGGTATTCAAAGTCTCCTTGGTCTATGGCTATCTTATGAATCACGGTTCTCTCTATCTGGTTTCTTATTTCTTGCCACTCCTCTTTTATAAGATCTGTTATCCTTTCTTCTAGATTTTTTTGTTCATCTTGAGGTAGGGAGCGAAGGTTGAAGTCTATAATGTTTCCTACTTTTCTCCACTTCTCTTGTTCTGTTAGAATGTAATCCTCGACTCCCCGAATCTCTCTTATTTTTTCTTGTTCAGAAGCAGGCAATTGAGGTATTATTATGTCCAAAGTTAAGTCCATTATGACCTGTTCCGGATTGATCCGTTTGGTGTAGGTGATGTAGAGATTGTTAAGTGAAACATACATTTCCTGATTTCCGGAAAACAGATACATCTCACTATTTACTCGCTCTTCCTCGTCTTTGATGTTTATAGCTGTTATGTTGGTGAAATTGTAAGTATTATAAGGTATATCGAAGTAATACACTTCCGGACTTATACACCGACTTCCTTGACAGTCCTCACTTATCAGTTCACCGTTTTCCATTATTCTCGGCAACACAGGCATTTCTTGAAGATATCGATATCTGGGATTGGAGGTTACAAAATAAACATGATCTTCTATCATTCTGGAGTTAAAATAATTACCTTCAATTTGCAAACTTCTTAATTCTTGAGGGTTTTCTTTGTCTTCTATGTCAAAGACCTTGAAATAGCTGAAGTTGTTTCTGCGAGGCAAGTCAGAGAGGTCCTCTCTTTCATAGAATTGATGATCAGTCCCGAATACCGCCAACCTATCACCGTTTATATAAATGTTTTGAGGATCGGAGTTGAATTCGATACGACTTATTATTTCTGCTTCAGGTGCCGGATAGGATCTGATTATATACACGTTTGACCCGGAGACAGCATAAATGTAATCACCGTCTGTTTTGATAATATCCGCTTCATCCACGCCTTCTACCTGGATGTTGGTCTCGGAGTGGTCCTCGGCTCCTGGTTCGCTCGGCGCCTCTTCAGGTTCGGCGACAGCTGTTTGTTCCATGGAATCCAGGTCCCCATCAAAGGCCATACCTTCAGTCCTTACCATATCTTCCCTTGTCCCAAGATCACTAGAGGCCATTGTTCCTTCTTGCAAAAAATTTATTATTTCTTCCTGGTCAGTAAATTTTTTTATTTCTCCCTGTTCAGCTATTT
>CAZNAQ010000144.1:0-1879 GCA_964571265.1 uncultured Gammaproteobacteria bacterium
GCCCACCTTCAAGTAGTTCATAAATTTTCTGAATTATTTTTTGAAGTTAATAGGCTTGACCTGGCCCAGGTCATCCAGGCCGATCTCGCCCCCCGACTCCCCATCATTAGACCTATCTTCTCCGGTCCCTATCTCCTTGTCGGGATTTTTTTGTTTTTGAGAAAAAGACTTTGAGTCTTTTTTGTCAATGAATTGCTCGAACTGTTCCAACTCCTTCTGCTTGGCCAAACGTCTTTGTTCGTACTCTTCCTGCTTCTTTTCTCTTACCAACTGAAGGCAGTCAGCGCAATAAACCGGTCTGATGCCATCCGGTTCAAAAGAAGTAAAGGTCTCTTGACCGCACTGATAACAAGTATTGCGATATTTTTTTTCGTTCTTGGTCCCGGAGTTATTCTCTCTTTTCTTACCTGAATCAGGCTCTGCTGACTTGGTCTTAGAAGGATTGTCAGGCGCCTTTTTGTTGGAAGAGGGTCCGTTAAGAGCCTCGTTATCATTCTTTTCGTGCCATTTATTGATCTTTTCCTCGATCAACTGCCTGGGCTTAGCATACCTTTCCCTGGAGACCTTGATCACTTTTTCAGTGTTCCCGGTCTTGTCGCTCTCCAAAAGAGGTGGTAAACCCCTAGCTGAGAAGGGATTGGAAGCTATTCCGTCAATCATCAACTTAAGATACATCTCGAATTTTGGCAAGTTCAATATATCTTCCTCGGTAAAGGTGGGGGTAAACTCTTTTACTAACTCCTCGGCATCAGTTGCTCCAACCCTGAAAGTGGCCATGGTTCCAACATTACCAAAGACAGCCGCCTTTACCGGGTCAGTGAGCTGTTCCATATATTGATGGGCCATGATCAAATTCAAACGATATTTCCTGGCCTCGGAAAGAATATTGGCAAAACTTTCAGTACTGAAATTCTGGAACTCATCAATGTATAAATAAAAATCCTTTCTTTGCGATTCTGGAATATCCACTCGACTCATGGCAGCCAACTGGATCTTGGTGATCATCATGGCTCCCAAAAGAGCAGAATTATCTTCCCCGATCCTGCCCTTGCTCAAATTCATAATCAGGATCTTGTTCTCATCCATAACCTCTCTCAAATCAACAGAAGAACCCACCTGCCCCACAATGTTACGGATCAGGGAGCTGGACAAGAATTGACCCACCTTATTTTGAATCGGTGATACAGCTTCAGCCGCGAACTTATCAGCATAACCGGCAAATTCATTGACCCAGAATGATTTGACCACCGGATCCTGAATCTTGGCTATCACCTTTTTTCTAAAGCTTTTATCAGAAAGCATTCGGGTCACGGCCAAAAGGGTCGCTCCGGGATAATCCAAAATGGCCAGAATAGTGTTTCTTAAAATATATTCCAGCCTGGGACCCCAAGAATCGGCCCAAAGCTTTCTAAACACCCCGATCAATCCGGAGGCAACCAAATGCCTAACCTCAGGATCAACTTGCTCCACCACATTAAAAGCAATCGGGTATTCCATGTCTCCGGGATTGAAATAGATGACATCATTGATTCTGTATTTGGGTATATAGTGTATAACTTTTTCAGCCAGGTCTCCATGAGGGTCCACCAAAGCTACACCGCGACCAGCCCAAATATCCTCTACGATCATGTTCTCCTGTAGAGTTGACTTTCCCATACCAGTCTTTCCGATAATATACATATGGCGCCGCCTGTCATCGGTCTTAATGCCGAATCTTTTTTTCTTGTTCCTAAAAGTAGTTTCGGCAAAGGGAAGGATATCCTGTCTTTCAATGTCCTGCATAGTTATATGATTAAGTTCTTTTGATCCAAAATTATTGGCTCAGATTATAAATAATTTTTTTTCAGAGCACGAGGTTCAAACTGTGGGTAGATTACCT
>CAZNAQ010000145.1:0-1868 GCA_964571265.1 uncultured Gammaproteobacteria bacterium
AATTAACATTTAAAAATAAACTATGTCTCTTAAGAAGAATAAGTCCCTTCCTATTAGGGGGTTGGGGGTATTTCAATTTGGTGTTAAAAATTTCCTTTTTTATATTGAAAAAAAAGGAGGAATAAATCTTTTTAAAACAGCTGTTAGCACCAACGGATACAGTTTTTTGCCTTCAAAGAGTAAACCTAGTATTCTTAGAAAGGGTCTCTTTAAAAGAAAACTTGATATTTCCAAGTGTTCAGATTTCCACATCAGTAAGATCAAAAAGGATCATTATTTACTTCTTTACAAGCACATTAAAAACAGCTCGGAAAATCTTTGCGGGGCTGTTTCCAAGGATATGATCAAGTGGAGGGATTCTTTCACCTGTTCCAGTATAAAGGAAAGGGGAATAATGGTTTCAGAGTTTCTTCATGATGACCAGTATATAATGTATTTTGGTGAAAAGAATATAAAGATAGCTTTTTCCAGGGATTTTAAAAAATGGAATAAATCCAGGGATGCTATATTAAAGGTCAGAAAAAGCGGTTTTGACAATTACAAGATCGCTCCGGCCCAGGTATTTTTAAGGGATGAGGGCCTGGTTTTGATCTATTACGCTTGGGATAAGAAAAACAATTACTCCTTAGGCGTGGCCTTGTTGAGTAAAAATGATCCCAAAAAAATCCTTTGGAGGAGTAAAACCCCTATCTGGAGACAGAGCAAGGAAAAAGAGTTAAAACAAAACACTTTAAGACCGGTAGGAGTAAGCTCTTTAAGAAAGAGAATTGTTTCTTATTGGCAAACAGAAACAGGGGAGTTTGCCTCTGTTTTTCTGCCTCAGATCTGGTTTTTAAGGCCTGATGAAAAACAAGAGGTTGAGGAATCAGCTCCTGAGCATGTTTCACCGCAAATGAAAAAGAGCAAGAAAAACCCTATAGTAGAACCCAGAGAGGGTAATAGGTGGGATTGTGATGCCGCCTTCAACCCCACTGCTATGAGAAAACAAGGAAAGACTTATGTTCTTTATAGGGCCATGGGCAAGGATCCGCTTTCGGTCTTGGGGTGTGCCGAGACCAAGGACGGTACCAGTGTTGACAGAGTACACGACGATCCGGTCTATATCCCCAGAAAGGAATTTGAGGGTGTGGGCAGGCCAATAGACCCAAACAGCGCTTTAAAATATATGTCAGGCGGAGGTTCCGGAGGTTGCGAAGACGCTCGCATTCAGGAATTGGATGGCAGATATTATTTGACCTATGTAGCCTATGACGGAGCCAATCCTCCTCGAGTAGCTTTAAGCTCCATTAGTGTGGCTGATTTTCATCAAGGTAAATATGAAAAGTGGACCGATCCGGTTTTGATCTCCAGGCCCGGAGTGGTGGACAAAAACGCTTGTATTCTCCCGGAAAAAGTAAACGGCAAGTATGTTATATATCACAGGATCTATCCCAATATCCTGGTGGACTATGTGGACAGTTTGGAGGACTTTGATGGAGAAACAGTATTTTTAAAGAATGAATATGTGATACCCCCGAGACCTATGATGTGGGACAGCAAAAAAATTGGAGTAGGACCCTCTCCGATAAAGACTGAGCATGGTTGGTTGGCTATTTATCAGGCTGTGGGTAGGCAAGATCCAGGCAGATACAAGATCGGAGCCATGCTTTTGGAATTGGATGATCCGACCAAGGTTATTTGTCGGTCTAACGAACCCATAGTGGAGCCCATAGAATGGTATGAAAACAACGGTCATAAGTCCGGAGTAGTCTATCCTTGCGGGGCTACCGTTCATGACAATAACCTTTTTGTGTATTACGGGGGAGCTGATAAGTATACCTGTGTGGCCACCTCTGGTATGGATTATTTCTTGGAGCAACTACTTTCTT
>CAZNAQ010000146.1:0-1864 GCA_964571265.1 uncultured Gammaproteobacteria bacterium
TCCTTTTTTGTGTTTTTTGGCCCAATTCCCATTCTTTAATTGTTTGAGTTTTAAAACGAATTGTTTTCATTTGACTGATTATAACCGATTTTATAGAATAAACGAGCGCATTAACTCATCCTTTTTTAAGGGTGGCCTTTCTGGGGTTTAACTGTTAAAATTATATTAATAGTAGCAAAAATAGGATATTTTTCAAATAAATCAATAATGATCTCTGAATCAGGATCTGTTTTTGATTATGACTAAAAAAGCGGGCATTGTTTTGGTTAATTATAAGGACTATGTTAATAAGTTCTTATCCGAGTGTCGGGATAGCTTAAGAGAGCAAAGCTATCCTGATTTTAATGTTTATATAGTTGATAACGCCAGTAGCCCGGAGTCCCGGGATTATATTAAAAACAATTATCCAGAGGCGATCATAGTCCCCAGACAGGATGGTAATTATTCGGCAGCCAATAATACTGGAATAAAAAAAGCCCAAGAGGATGGTTGTTTTTATTTTGTAATAGCTAACATGGATACCAGGTTTGACAAGGATTGGTTAAAGGAATTGGTGTTGGCCATGGAGAATCTTGACAGAGCCGGGTTTGTTCAATCCAAAATACTTTTGTATCCCCAGAGCGTGGAAGAGTGGAACCGGCCCAGAATAAACAGTCTGGGCAATATCTTTAATTTTTTAGGCTTCGGTTTTACTGGTTCTTACATGGAGCCGGACAGGGAGATTTCGGGATATCCGGAGATAAAAGGTTATGCTAGCGGTTGTTCTTTTATAACCGACCAAGAAGTGATAAACAGGACCGGTTATTATGATGAGGAGTATTGGATGTATCATGATGACCTAGAGATGTCCTGGAGGCTCAAATTGGCCGGTTATAAGATATATTTGGCCCCTGAATCTGTTGTTTACCATAAGTATGAATTCGGTAGGAGCATGAAAATGCTTTACTACATGGAAAGGAACAGGTATTTGGCCATGTTGCATTATTATAGATGGCCCACCCTGATCTTAGTTTTTCCGGCTGTTCTCTTGATGGAGATCGGGATGATAGTTTATTCTGTCCCTGGCAATTGGTTTAAAACTAAAATGAGGGCCAGCGCCTACTTTTTAAATCCCAAGAATTGGGTTAAAATAATAAAAAAGAGAAAGAAGGTGTCTAAAATAAGGAAGATCAAAGACAGGGAGGCGCTTGAGTCTTTTGAGGGTAGGGTTTTGTTCCAGGAATTAAATAACCCTATTTTAAGATATGTGGCCAACCCTTGTTTTAATTTCTATTGGTCTGTTATAAAAAAGATAATTATATGGTAGATATAAATACGGTCATTGTTAACTGGAAAATGAAGGATGATATAAAAAGGTGCTTAAAGACCTTCTTTAGAGATCTGGAAGGAAGCGGTCTTGAGGCGGTGGTTCATGTTGTGGACAATTCCCAGAATCAGGATGGAATAAAGCAAATGTTAAAAGAAAAATATCCCCAAGTAAGATATATTGACCCTGGAATGAATCTAGGGTTTGGCAAGGCCCAGAATATCGGTTTTGAAAAACAAAGAGCCGATTTTTACTTGTCCTTGAATCCAGACTGTGAGTTCATAGAAGGGGAGAGGACTTTGAAGAGAATGACAGAGTTTTTAAAAAAGAATCCTAAAGTGGGCATGCTTGGTCCCAAGCTGTTGAACTCCGATCAAACATTGCAGTATTCCTGTTATCGTTTTCCTGGTTTTTGGGACCAGATCATCAGACGTCTTGGTTGGGATAAAAAGACCCCTTACCTTCAAAGAAGGGTGGATCATTATTTAATGAAAGATTTTGATCATAATTCCAATGCCCGGGTTGATTGGTTGATGGGGTCCTTTATTCTTGTCAGAA
>CAZNAQ010000147.1:0-1856 GCA_964571265.1 uncultured Gammaproteobacteria bacterium
AATGTTTTTTAAATTATGTAACCAAGTCTAATAAAGCAGATGTTTTAATCAAGTGGGTCGCCAGACAATATACACAAAACAACTATTTGGGACAAACCAAAAAAAAACATTTATAAACTTGCTTTTTTAGTGTTGTTTTTATATTAATATTTGTAGGTGATAAATTTGAGAAATAATAAAATGAGAACAATAGCGTTTTTTAGTATTCTTTTTGGTTTGATGCTTTTAATTACTGGTTGTGTGCCTCCTGATATTCCTACGGAGCCGTCTACTTTTACTGCGACTTTCACTGTTTTAGATGAGACTGAAAATCCTATTAGAGGCGCGAGTATTCAACATCCTGAGTTTGGTTCTACTACTGATGATAGGGGTCTCGCTATTATTTCCGGATTAGATTCTTCTAAATCTTACAGGTTTACTGTTAATGCGGATAACTTTGAAGCGTCTAGAGTACTTGTCAATGCTGATTCTACCCAAGTATCTTTAAATCTAGAAAAAATAGAAGAAGATCTTAAAGTTTTAGAACATACATTAAATTTTAATCTTAGAAAAAACTATAATTTTGATGATATGAGTTATTATTATGAAAAAAAGATAGATGGAACTAGTTTTTGGTCTGGAGCAAGCCATGCAAATATGGTTATCAAGTGTAGTTGGCAGGACTCTGATGGTAATGAGGAGCGCACTAGGTCAAGTGTTATAGCAGACGAGCAAAATAACAGATTGCGTTTTAGTCATTCTCAGTTTAGTGAAGATATTGATATAGCTTCTCCTGTTTCATGTGTTAGTGATCTTTTTTTTAGAGAACACGAGCAAATAAGTAAAACTTTTAATCGAGATGTTTTATCTCCTCCTAAAATATTACGTGCGGATCTTCTTAAAAATGTGACTGATGAGGGTTCTTTTTTATCAATTATTATTGATGTTGAAAATCTTAATGGTGGTGTTTGCACTGTTCAGTATATTGTAAGGTCTCGTTCTGAAAATTTTATGTATGTTAATATTAAGGAATTCGATGACTGTCCTGAGTCTGTTGAGATTAGGGAAGTTTTAGAAGATTTTGATGTGTCAGAAACTCAGTTTTTTGTTTCTGCGACAAGTCCTGAGAGGTTGCAAGTTTCATCTGCAGGGAGTGGTGTTTTTTATTTTGACTCTGTTGATGAAGATGATGATGGCGTGTTTGTTTCTTCCTCTGTTGAAGAATCCGTTTCATCCATGGAAGAGCATGCTGAAGAATTAGATTCTTTTTTTAAAGAATAATTTTTTTCTTTTTTTTTAATTCTTGGTTATTTTATTATTAATTATACTCATAGTTTATTCCTGGTATAGCTATTGCGCAAAGTGTTCCTTTATTGTTTGTGTAGTGTATGCACAGCGCGGTTGTGTCTTCTTGTGTTCTTGCCGCGCAGGATAGGTGGTGGAAGTTTATTTCTTTGTCTATAAGTTCTTTTATTGTATCATCTATGCTCGTTGTTATTTTTGTTTTTTGTGTGTTGTGGTATTTTTTTGTTTCTCTTTCATATTTTTCTTGAAAGTCAGGTAGTGGTGTGTAGAAGTTGACTTTTTTAAGTCCTGTTTTTTCGCCATTTATTATGCAATTATGTTTTTTTATTTGCGCCCATAGCCTTTATAAATCTTTTTGGTTGTATGACATTTTTTTGAGTTTTTTTTATTTTTGACTCTGTTCCAAATAGATGTTTTTTGTATACTGCCTTGTGAGCCACTAAGTTACAAAAACGATTTTGCTAGGCTCACTTAAACACAATTAAAAACATATATCCGCTCGCGCAGTATACTCTTTAATGTTATTTGGGACAGAGCCGTTTTTTTTATTTGTCGTATTCTTGTATGAGTTT
>CAZNAQ010000148.1:0-1810 GCA_964571265.1 uncultured Gammaproteobacteria bacterium
TCCCTGTAAGCGCAGTAGTCACATTCAGGATCAGCCTTGGGAAATTCTTCTGAATCAAGGACCTTTTTTATCTCTTCCAGAGTCGGCTCCAACCAGAAATCATCACCCTTATGGGCTATAAGAGTGATCTTGAACTCCAACTTGGCATCAAATCTCTCGGTATCAGTGATGCCGTTGCAGTAGACAAAATAACCGATATCCGAAACCGGATACCCATTTTGACGCAAAAGCCATTGATAAACCTCCATCTGTCTCTTATAACCTTTTTTGCCAATCTTTGTTAAGTTCAATAATATCCTCATTTTTTGAAGTGGCCTTGTAATCCACCACAATATACTGCCCTGTAGAATCGATCCAAAGGTCGTCAATAGCCCCACTGACCTTGAAGCCGGTGGGTTTATGATAACACTCCACTCCCTCGAAGTTATTTCTCCAGACATCCAAACTATTATGTTGAACCGGCTTGGCATCCACGCCATAACGCTCTATCAATTCATGTGACTCCCCTCTTTGTCTTAAAATATCAAATTCTTTTTTTAATAATTCATCCACCGCAGTGTTCAAGGCAAAGGGAAATCCGGGGGGTCTCTTTATCCCTAATTTATTATCCAAATAAAAACAAAGCGGGCACTCCAAAAACATATCTATCTTGGAACGACTCAACCTCCATTTGCTACCTCCGTAATTATAACTAGCCCCTCTCCTGGGGTTATAATATTTGGACATGAATATCTAGATATTAATAATATCCTCTGTAAAGTTATATAAAAATATTGAGGCCAGTTTAAATTTCTCTTTGTGAGAAGAATCCATTGTCTGCAACTGCTCCAAAGAATCAACTAAGATGCTTAAACATTCCACCAAAACATATTGGTTATAGTAATAGTCGTATTCAAACTCACCATCACCCTCGCCCTTGTCCATTTTCCAGCGATTACATAACTGTCTATAGGTTTTACCCACTAAAACATTGGAGTACCATAAAAGATCCTTGCCATCCTCGGTATATAGCCAAGAACTACTCAGGGCATCACTTTCGTCAATAATACTGTAAACATCATGACACCAACTACTAACGCTATTGTAAATAGAGAAACTTTCAGGGTCAGGAAGGTCTTCGGTGTCAGCCCCGCCTATCTCGTCCAGATCCTCCATCTCTTGAAACACTTCGTTCAACTTTCTATTTATTTCCTCGAATCTGGCTTCGATTCCATAGGCATCTCTCTTGAGAAGTCTATTCTTTTCCTTGGCTTTTTTGGCTGGACCACAGACCGGACAATTTTCATCACCGCAAGATAACCGACTCCAAGTGCAGTCCCACCACTCAGGCACATCCTCGATTTTAAATTTCTCTTTTTTTAAAGACATGGAATAAATATTAATTTAAGAAATAATTCAAGCCCTCAACCACTCCTTTGGAAAAACTGTTTTGGGCTATATAAACACCGGGGTGATCTTTGCGCAACTTCTGCTTCAAATCTTCAGGGGCATTGCCCACCAAGATACCCCTGAAACCAGCGCTTAGAGCGTCTAAGTCGTTTCCTGAATCACCGGAATAGACGACTTCTTCTTTTGAGGCCCCGACTTCTCGGGCCAAAAAATTCAAAGCTCCGGCCTTACCACCCTTTCGCGGGATGATATCGACCAGACCCACCCTCTTAACTATATCCTCGGAGTATATCAATTGGGCTGGGGTTTTGGCAAGAGTGCTCTCTATCTTTTTTAAACTCTTATCTCTTTCGGAGTCAATGTCCAGATAATAGCTTAATTTAAGATCTGTCTGAGCTTCGTTTTCTTGAGGAGTCAAGTT
>CAZNAQ010000149.1:0-1792 GCA_964571265.1 uncultured Gammaproteobacteria bacterium
GATTTTTGTCAACTATTAAATTCAAAATTTGTTCAATATAAAGGTTTTTGTTTTTTAAATAACAAGCCACGTCAACTTTTTAGTAATTTGTTAGGGGCTGGTTATTATGGAAATTGGCAACTGGAACCTTGGCAAAAGGAGAAAGAAGAAAGGAGAATATCATGACCAGGTTAGTGAAACTAACATACCTTACTCTGAGTCAACGCCCTGTGAGGTTGAGTAAGGTCCCACGGAAGATAAAAAACAGTAGCACCAGAAGGGTGCGAGTGATTATAGTGGGGTATAAAAAAAACTACACCAAAAGGTGCAGGTTTTATATTCCCAGCGGCGGGTGGTATAATTCCCCCATAATCATTGACGCCACCTTTGAGAATGGGGCGTACGAGGGGCGGAATGTAGAGCTGTACTTACCGCCCGGCTGCTCCGTCCCATCCTGGGCAATTTCTTATCTTGTCTTTGCCCGACAGGCCGTCTAAGACGGCCTTTTTTACTACAGAAGCGCTATTTTAAAATAAAATCTTCTTTTAGCCTTTTTAGATAAGCCAAGCGAACAATTCCCGGTGCTAAAGCGCGGGGATCAAATGTATTTATATCAAATGAAGCTCGTTTTTTAGAAGGATTTTCAGGATAATTACTACCGGCTTGAGAAATAAAAAAGTTTAACAATAGAACTCTTCTTTGGGTTATAGGTCTGACATTAAACCTATATAAAAAGATAATGGGATAAGAATTGATGTGCTATAAAGCCTCTCTCATTCAGTGAAAGGAGGAACTTATGAAAATAATTGATCCGAGAGAGATCGAACGCCTGTGGGCTTTGGTGTACAACAAAGTTCTCCCTTTCATAAGGAAGGTAGAGGCCGAAAAAATAACTGTCCGGTGCGAGACGGATAACGAAGAAGTCATGTTCTTGGTCTCAATAAGGTCAGGAGATTCTGAAGTAATATTAGTTTTCTGGCCTAACGGGGAGCTGATAGGAAAACCGATCTTTTACGGTCGGTTCTCTAAAAACTCTACACCTTCTCATGAGAGGGTACGGAAGGAGTTGAGTGAAGCACTAAATGGGAGGGAAAAGAGATGGAGTAGAGTACGAAACTGAGGGTTGGGGCTTATAGACGGGCTTTACTATACTTACTTAAAATCTAGTCAAGCCCGTTTCTGTTTCTAAAAATAAAGAGTTTAATAAGGTTGTTTGATATATCCCTGGTCAAACTTCCGAAGTTTGACCAATAACACTATTAGTTTACAGAGTCTGGTTACCTGGTCAGATCTAGGAAGTTTGACCGGTTTATAAGGGGGGTAGAATAAAGCTTGGCAGGAATTTAAGGAACTTATAATTTAACACCCTCAACCAAGAGATTGAGAGTGTTGGAATTATATTATTTTATAAATCTAATTCCTTCTTTTTTGCAAAATCTTTCAACAGCATCTGTTAAATTTTTGACATGATCGGTTTGGCTGACGATCCAGACACTTTGTATGGCGTCCGTGTCCCGACAGTCCAGATAAATATTCCCGTTTTCAGATTGGGGTTTTATCTTGATTCGCGGTTTGTCGGTCGAACTTATATTTCTGTTTATTATCCTCGGAATAATTTTTTTGTGGTAAGTTGGATGATGTCTGTCTAAATGATCTTGTAATTTTTTAACCGGTTTGATCATTTGATTATGACGTCCACCCGGCCCGTTCTTCTTTTTGGCCATGACCACTCCTTTCTGTGTGTTTTTCCGGATGCTTAAGGTGCGCTTCTAACTATTTAAACTAACTTATTTATTTTGCAATATCAATAGCG
>CAZNAQ010000150.1:0-1758 GCA_964571265.1 uncultured Gammaproteobacteria bacterium
GAAAGATCTACTTTTCCATCATCAGGATAAATGATAACAAATAAAGGGTTTTCATAAGAATTAAAGATATTTATTTCACTATTTATCTGATTTTCTACCAAAGCAATATCTCTGTTTTCAAGGTCAATAGAATCAACAGACCAAGAAAATTCACTTTTGATATTTTTATCAAGATCAGATAAAACACTTTCAACATACCTTTCGTTTTCACCGGATCCCTCTAAAATATTTACTTTAAATTGTAAAGGATCGTCACATGAAACCCCTTCTGATATATCAAAAGTGCTAGGCCAAGAAAGAGTTATCTTTTTTTCTTCATCAAAAAAAACCGGACCAACAGTTGATCTTGAAGCAAGTAGAACATTTTCATACTCATCTAAAACAGTTGCCAAAACTTCAACTTTTGATACATCGGAATCTCCAATATTTTTAATTGCAGTTTGAAGATAAGAAGAATCAAGATCGCTTTTAACACTAACATCTCCAGAAAGAACAATGTCTTCATTCCTGTTATTATAATCTTCCCCAACCTCTTGCCACTCTATATTTTCCCAATAAACCGTTGTCCAAGCCGGTTTTTTGTCTTCAAAAATAATCTCCCTTTCAAAAATAAAAAAAGATTCTCCCGGACCAAAAAAGGTCTCGCCTTTATGTTTAGCAAAAGATTCGCCATTTTCATCAAAAAATACTAGCTGATAATCAGCAACTAAAGACTTAAAGTTAGATTCGGTATTATGAAAAAAAGCTATAAAACCATAATGATCACCTCTAACAGGAAATACATTACTCCACATAACCAAAGGATAGGAATTACTATCTTCGTATACATCTTCAGATTTGGTAAAAAAATCAAAAGTCAAAAATGCCATTACAACAAAAAAAACAACTCCGGAAAAAAACAGTATAATATAAGCTTGACGTTTCTGTGACCAAGTCCATGTAGTAGACATATAAAAAATTATACTATATTAAAACATCTTTTAAAACATTAAAAAAACCGAGTTGAAAACTCGGTTTTTTATCTATATCTTTTAAGTTCTAAAAGCTGGCGGCTACCCACTTTCCCCGAATAAACGAGTATCATAGGCACTACGGCGCTTAACTTCTCTGTTCGGAATGGGAAGAGGTGTTGCCACCGCGTCTAGCCACCAGCTTTTAAAGCTCAAAAAATAAAATTAAAATTTTATAAAAAATTTTAATAAAACACTACAAAAAATATATGTTTATAAAAAACAAAACAATTTCCTGCAACAGGGTAAATCTTATTTCGCGTATAGGTTACTTGGCGGGAATCGAAACATTAGTACTCCTCGGCTAAACACCTCGCGATGCTTACACCTAGAGCCTATCAACCTGGTCGTCTCCCAGGAGTCTCAAACGATTCCTAATCTTGGGGTTGGCTTCCCTCTTAGATGCCTTCAGAGGTTATCCTTTCCCGACATAGCTACCCTGCGGTGCCGCTGGCGCGACAGCAGGCAGACCAGAGGTCAGTTCCTTCGGGTCCTCTCGTCACTTTAATCCCCTATTTCTAGGAGAGCAGACTATATCTTCATCCGTCTGATAACATCAGACTTGGATGGTGGCGTATTACCCATGCACTCTGTCTTTCTTGACCAAGAATATGGCCTTCAAAGATTCAAATATACATAAGTCCGTCCGTATTTAACGGACAAGTCGTTACGGGCCCCTCCCCATGCTTGGGGAGGGGTTCCCACGGTATCGCCTTAAAGAGGATACGGTCCTCAAGCGAATTATAAC
>CAZNAQ010000151.1:0-1747 GCA_964571265.1 uncultured Gammaproteobacteria bacterium
GGAGAAAGTTTTTTTACTCCTTTGAATTTCATAGATAAAAGCATAAAAAGTAAAGAATTCTTTAAGAATAAAATACTATTAAAATCACTCGAAAATGTCAAAAAAAACAATTCTCAACTACACCTATTGGGACTTGCTTCCGACTCCCTGATCCATTCTTCCTTGGATCATTTGGATAATCTTTTGATGTTAGCAAAAAAGAGAGAAGTGCCGTCGAACAAAATTTTTATTCACTTAATATTGGACGGGGTGGATACAGAAAAGAACCGGGGAATCGAGTTTATAGACAAAGTAAAGAAAATAATTTCCAAAAACAAACTGGGAAATATAGCCACTATTCACGGAAGAACCTATGCCATGGATAGAAACAATAATTGGAGCAGAACCGCCAAAAGCTACCAAGCCCTGACTCAAGGGGAGGGGAGGCAGACCGATGATCCGGAAAAGATCATTCAAGAAAATTACAACAAAGAAATATATGACTATGAACTACCACCAGTGGTCATAACAAAAGGAAAAAAACCTTTAACAAAAGTTGATAAAGGAGATAGTTTTATATTTTTTAATGTTAGTGGCGATTATGCCAGACAGCTGACTAAATCCTTTGTTATGACTGGTTGGGAAAAATTCCCAGACAGAACTTATGTAGAAGATCTTTTTTTTGTCTGTTTTACTGAATACGAAAAACACCTGCCTGTTAAAATAGCTTTTCCTAAGAAAAAACCGAACAATGTTTTAAGCGAAGTACTTGATAACAACCAGATACCGCAATTGAAAATATCAGGTCATAGAAAATATCCACATCTAAATCTTTTTTTTAATGGTAACAGATTCCTTGATACCGAAAATCAAACAACCGAACTTATAATGAGCCATAAAGAAAATGAAATCAAGAAAGAAAGGGAAATAACTGAAGAGGTGGGGGAAAAATTAATAAAAAATATCAAAAACAAGCCCTATAAATTCATACTGGCCAATTTGGCTAATTTTGATAAAACTTTTTTAAATCAAAGGAATCAAGATCAATTAGTGGGATACATAGAAACAACAGACAACATTTTGGGTAAAATAATTAAGACAGTTAACAATAAAAATGGCCTGGCTCTGATAACTTCAACATCAAATCTCATGCCCTTGGATAAAAAAGACCCTCCAAAAACTCCCTTGATAATGATAAAAAATGATCTTGAGGGCAAAAACCTTGGATGGGAAAAAAACTCAAGCAAAGTCATGGGTGATTTGAGTGATATCTATTCCACGGTTTTAAAAATACTTGAAATACCTTATAATAAAAATAAGGGGAAGCCTTTAATTTAAAGAATAAACATAAACTATGAAATTTTTTCAATCAAGAGCCCTCTATTTCTTCCTGGGTCTTTTCTTGGCAGTGGCCATACCCGGGGTCTATGCCTGGAACACCGCTGTTGATCCCGGTGACCCTTTGACCGCGGACAAATGGAATGACCTGGTGGATCAAGTGGAGAGTGCAAACGTACCTCAGGGAGCGGTCATGGCTTTTAACCTGGATTCCTGTCCCAGTGGATGGAGATTGGCTAATGGATCAGGAACAATTGCCGGTCGTAGCGTTCCAGACTTAAGAGACGAATTTATTAGAGGGGCGGGCGGTTCTTATTCAGTCGGTAATACTCAGAGTTATGCGATTGAAAATATTGAAGGGTGGTTTAGGCAAGGTTCTAACAGGGGAGCAATAAAACATAATCATGGGGATACTTCTGGTGTTTTTTAC
>CAZNAQ010000152.1:0-1711 GCA_964571265.1 uncultured Gammaproteobacteria bacterium
TCCTCTATTCTGGACCTGAGGCTACCGTCGATTCTTTTATCCTGATATTTTATGACCACTCCTCCCAAAACATTCCGATCCAACCTGTTATCTATATTGACCTGTGCTTTACCGGAAAGATCCTTGATAAAGGACTTTAAAATTTCCAAGGTTTCTTCATCCAATTCTCTGGCACTCACAACCTCACTTTCTACCACCCCTTTTCTTTGGTTCCATAGTTTAAAAAACTCTTGGATCACTAAATCCAGCTTAGAAAGATCGTTCTTGCGGATCAGCAGATCAGCGAAATTCTTAAGCACTTGGTCTATCTCTTCTCGACTCTCCTTGCCGACCAAGGCTTCATACAGAGCTCCGGCGTATTTTTTGGCAGAAATCCTTTTCATAGATAATTAATTTTTTGTTTGATTGATCTCTTTTAAAACTCTTTTGATCATTTTTTTATCCTTTTCAGAATCCATCTTTTCTTCCAGGATCCTTTCCAAGGATTCGGCCACCAGATCTCCCATTTGCTTTCTTATATCCTTTAAAACCTTAGCCTTTTCTTCGGCCATTTTTTCTTTCTCAGCGTTTATGGTCTTACCGATCTCGTCTCTGGCACTGCTGATTATCTCCTGTTTTCTTTCTTCAGCCCTTTCCTCGGCTCTCTCCATTATTTTTTGAGCTTCTTTTTTAGCCTCTACCAACCTTTGATTGTATTTCTCTTCCGCCTCCTCCAGTCTATTCTCTATTTCTCTGGCGTCTTGTAAACTTTTTTCAATAGTGCTGGTTCTGTCAGTCATTACCTTCATTAAAGGTTTTACCACAAAAAAATACAAAATAGACAAAACCACAACAAAATTGAAGCTTTGCGCTATCAATAGACCAACATCAAGATGAAATGTTTCTATCAATTCTCCCATATTTTTAAAATTATATGATTATATCAAGAAATAATTTTTTAAAACCACCTTCCATTGGCCCCGTATCAAATGAATATGATACGGGGCCAACAAGAACCTTAATTAATGGTCAAGGCAATAACAAAGGCGTAAATGGCTACCGCCTCGGCAAAGGCAATAGCCAAAAGCATAGGAACCAAGATCTTTCCGGCAGCCTCCGGATTCCTGCCAATGGCCTCCATTGCCCTGGAACCGATAAAACCGATACTGATGGCCGGAGCCAAGGCGCCCAAGGCAAAGGTCATTCCCTTAAAAAGCATTGTTAGATCCATAAGTCTTTAATTAATTATTAAAAATAATCTCTGGGACCTGATACACCGAGTCGGCCGGAGTATCACCTCCCAAGTATTATTCAAGCCTCAGTGTTCCTCCATACTCATTATCACCAAATAAGTAAGGACTAGCATAGTAAAGATAAGAGCTTGGATCAACCCTACAAAAAGTTCCAAAAACATAAAGGGTATAGGAACCACCCAGACCACCAAACCGGCTATAAAGGCCAGAAGGACTTCGCCGGCAAAAATGTTGCCGAACAAACGAAAGGACAGACTGGCCACCTTGGCCATTTCACTGATTATTTCCACCAAACCGTTGAATATTTTAATAGGATTCACAGCCAAGACCCCGGGGTCTGTTCTCACCTTTCCAGGAATTTCGGTTATGGCCTTAATATTAATGAATTTATTAAAATAATTCCAAGCCCCTACGCTCACAATACCGATGACATGGCTAATTAAAACCCCGGCAACAGCTAAAGCCAGGGTTGTATTAAG
>CAZNAQ010000153.1:0-1633 GCA_964571265.1 uncultured Gammaproteobacteria bacterium
AAGAAATTAAATTAATAATCAAACAAAGCCTTCTTGGAAGGGTTTTGCACTTATAAGTATTATACTAAAAATAAAAAAATTTGCCAACAAATTTTCCTCTTATAGATAAGACAAGTACCATTGAACTATTTCAGGCCCCCAAAAAAGGGAAATCACAGTACCGATGGCCAAAAAAACACCCAGAGGCACTTCTGATCCCCATTTTTTCTTTCCCAAAACTATCAAACCGACGCCAATAACAGAACCCAACAGATAGGAGACAAAAATAGCCAAAACAATACCGGAAACACTGGCCAAAGAAGCCCCCATAAAAAAACCCAATCTAATATCACCGCCACCTATCCATCTACCCTGAGAGATCAAGAACTGGAGCAAAAAGAAAGCTCCTCCTATTATAGCAGAAAAAATGATATCCCACCAAAACAAATCTAAAAACAAATTAAGTACCAAAACCATTATGATCGAGGGGATCATAACTTTGTCTAGGATCAGGCGCCATTTCAGGTCATAGACAAAGACCACTATCAACACCGATAAAATAAACCAATTTCTGGCAATCAAAAGATAATTAGGTGACTCTGTAAAATAAAGATAAAAACTGAGTAAAAACAAAACTCCTGTAAAAAATTCCACCAGAGGGTATTGCCAAGAAATGACTTGTCCACAAAAGCGACACTTACCTTTTAAGATCAAAAAACTGACCAGAGGGATATTGTCATACCAGTTGATCTGTTTTAAGCATTTGGGGCAATAAGAACGATCCCCCAGACTCTCTCCTGTGTGTAATCTCCAGATAAGGCAATTTAAAAAACTTCCTATTATAAGACCAAGTAAGAATACAAAAACAAAATTCAAATAAAACATAAAATTGTTCCAAAATATTAATCCATCCTCTCAAGTAATTCCAAAGCTTGGGTGTTTTCCGGATCTATCTCTAAAACCCTGTTTAAATGTTTGACAGCCCGATCGCCCTCCCCTTTTCTCTCGTATATCTGAGAGATGTCCTTAAGGGTGCTTGTTTTTTCCGGATTCAAAGAAATTATTTTTTCATATAAGGTCAGGGCTTCGGATTCCTTGCCCAGGCTTTGCTGGACTCTGGCATAAAGCTCGTAAAAATCGATCAATTCAAACCTTATCCTGCGAACACTTCTTTGACTAAGACCTGGTGTTTCAATATCCGGAATGTTTTTAAGACCTTTTTCAATCATTTCCAAAGCCAGTTCCTTGTCTCCATACCTAGCTTCAAGTTCAGCCAACTCCTTGTAAGGAGTGGTAAAATAAGGATTAAAAGCGATCATTTCCTTGTACAAATCCCTAGATTTCTGGTAATAAGACTCATCTCTTTCTGATAAAAGAAAATAAGTTCTGGCCACATAAAAATTAAAGTCATAGCTCCTTTTTTCTTGAGATAAAGAGCCTATCTCAGCCAGCATATTGTCAATTAACATATCTTGGGAAAAAGGAAAAACAGAAAGACAATCCATACAATATTTAAGGTAATTTTTCCTGTAAAAATCATGGACCGGATTATAAAGAACAGCCATGTCAATATTATCAACAACAGATATACACCTTCCCCTTTGATTTTTTTGCGTGTCTATTATCGTCTTTTTGGCTTCCATAAACTTTAAAT
>CAZNAQ010000154.1:0-643 GCA_964571265.1 uncultured Gammaproteobacteria bacterium
CACAGCACCTGTCCGCAATGCCCGCAATCCCCTTTTATCTTTGCCTCGTCCCTAATTCCTATTTGGTGAAGTCTTATAGCTGAATTGAATTGAGAGGTTAAGTCCTTGATCAACTCCCTAAAATCCACTCTTCCGTCAGCAATAAAAGCAAAGGTTACCTTGGATCCGTCTAAAGAAAAGTGAACATCAACCAGTTTCATGGGCAACTCCCTTTTTCTTATCATCTCCCTACAAAAGTCCAAAGCCTTTTTTCTAACCCTGAAATCAGGGATTTTTTCAAAGTCCAGGGAGTTAGCCTTCCTTATTATTGGTTTTAACTCCTCAAGATCCCCTTCTTCTATGTTAGTCAATTTTACAACCTTGCCTATCTCCAAGGAAGAGTCGGTCTTTACTACCACATAATCATCTTTGACCAAATTTATTCCATTAATTGTGTAATATTGATTATTATCCCATTCTGTTATTTTAACTTCCGCTACTTGCATAATATATAAGGTAAAGAGTTTTAATTATAGGCTGTAACGAATAAACTTATTCACTCTGGCATCACCCAAAATTTCCTCCACTTTCTTTTTATCTTCTTTAATAAATTCCTGCTTGGTCAAGCAGACCTCTTCATGGTATTTGTTTATTTTACCTTCCA
>CAZNAQ010000154.1:653-1622 GCA_964571265.1 uncultured Gammaproteobacteria bacterium
CAGTATCTTCTCGATTATCTCTTCCGGCTTTCCTTGCTGCTTCAATTCTTCCCTGTAAACATCCTTTTCCTTGTTTATTTCTTCTTCTGGAACTTCTTCTGGGTTTATGTACCCGGGATTGGAGGCAGCTATATGCATGGCCACATCATTGGCCAGATCACTTTGGCCTTCTTTATCTAGGCTGACCAAAACTCCGATTTTGCCTCCCATATGCGAATAGGCTCCTACAGTCTGGCCTTCAAGTATATCGAACTTTCCGATCTCCATTTTCTCCTTGATAACACCACTCAAATTATCCAACTCTTCTTGAAGAGTGCCTTTTTTAGCTTTTAAGTTTTTAAGTTCCTCAAGGTCGGAAGGTTCATTTTCCTTTACCATCTCCAAAACTTTATCAGCAAAAGCCTGAAAATCTTTGTTTTTGGCCACAAAATCAGTCTCTGAATTAAGTTGTACAATATAACCCTTGTTGGCAGAGGCATTGGTGCCTACTTTGACTACACCCTCATTAGCCTCCTTGTCAGCTCTTTTGTAAGCCTTAGCGATACCTTTTTTTCTTAATATCTCCACAGCTGCTTCCAGGTCGTTTTTAGCCTCTTCTAGAGCCTTTTTACAATCAACAATACCGGCTCCAGTCCTCTCTCGAAGTTGTTTTATCTTTTCCATAAAATTAAATTTAATTTCAATGATCAAATAAATCGCGAATTGATCTTATTTATTATCTTGAGTTTTCTTGATAGTATCTTTAACCAAGTTCATGATCAGCTTAATGGTTTTTGTGGCGTCATCATTGGCTGGTATCGGATAATTAACCAACTCTGGATTAACATTAGTGTCACAAACCGCCACAACCGGGATATTTTTTTTAGCCGCTTCTTCTATGGCAATCTTTTCCTTTTTTATATCCCAAACAAAAAGCACGTCAGGCATCTTTTTTAGTTCTGAAACTCCCCCAAATGTGATGTCCAGTGG
>CAZNAQ010000155.1:0-1607 GCA_964571265.1 uncultured Gammaproteobacteria bacterium
TCTGGGTATATCAAGGCCCCTTTTTCAAAATCATCTTCATCAATTATTAATTTTTCCAAATAGACGTAATTGGCTCCGAAATAAGGAAGTTCCTCCCCGCCCTCTTTCAGTATAGAATTTATGGTAGAGCGAAAATTGTTTATGGATTGGTAGGAGTCGTTTGTTCGACTATAAAGACCCACAATACCTCCTTTTAGGTCAAAGATAAAAGAGGATTCAAAATAAGGATTTAGATCATTTGCCAGGTTGATGCTTCTGTTAAAGGAGTCACTGGATCTTATAGTCCGATTATCTGTTTTGTCTATAATTGAGCTTAAGTAAGTCTTTCCACTCCAATCCATTGCCAAAACCCAATTTCCAGGTCTTATCTCTCTTTCTGGACTCAGTTTCTTTACCGGCAATTGCTTTCCTTCTTTTATTTTTAAGAATAAGAATTGATCATTATCACCACTTTTTATTTTATCGATCTCATAGACATCTTTGTTCTTGTCTATGATTACGTAGTTCTCTGAAACATAAGCTTCACTCTGGTTGGTTATAAAATTCTCCATAACTATCCACCCGTCACTGGTAATAATAATTCCTTGGGCCAGGTTATTGTCCATGTTATAAAAGTCATTGATATCAATGGATTCACTATCAAATCCTTCTTCTACTTCTTCTTTTTTTTCAAACAAACCCACCATTACCCCAGAGGAGCTTTTTATGCTTTCTTCTATTTTCTTTTCCTGTTCCACAGTGATGTTTTTAGCATCTTTGATTATAAGATTGGGGTTGTTAAGCCCGGTGTAGGAAAGGTCGATGTTATTACCAAAAGGAATGCCGTATAGGTTTTGAGTCATATATTCATTTGATATAAGACTCCCGGCTATACCGGCTAAGAGACCCAGGAATACCGCTAAAAAGGCCATGGATATTATCCCGTTTTTTGAATCTTTATTTTTTAACATATGTTTATAAAATTCTGGAACTTATTAAAATTAAAAAAATGCTGGAAATCCCAAACCCCAAATAAAATTTTAATCTTTTGGAATCCAGGTTTTCTTTGAGTTGGAATTTGCTCAACCCTATGATTATATAATAACAAATTGTCAAGATAACTCCAAGCACGTGATAAGTAAAGGATAAAAAGAATAAGGTCCAAGCCAGCTCTATTATAATAAGGTTTATTATCAATAGATAGAGAATGCCCCTGGTATTTATTATATTGTTTATCCAAAAGAATTTATAACTAAGCAGGGCGGAGATCAGCAATAAACCCAACATTAGCATTCCAGTGGGTAGATGAAGCGATAACTTTAAGCCGTAAACAGAGGAGGCGAAAAAAAACATTGTCAAAATCACCCCAAAGGAAGATATGTTAGTGAGGTTTACATCATATTCTTTATACGTTTGAAATAGGTATACCTGCCTCAAATAGAGATAAACGAAGACTGAATTTAAGATTATCAAAAAGTGAATCAGCAAGCTCCAGGTTGAAAGCGAAATATAGAGAGCTGAACTATTTAAAAACAAGATCGGTAAAATCAAAAAGTGCCAAAAGTCTTTATTTGAAAATTGTAGCTCAGGTAGAGTTCTTAAGCTGAAAATTAAAATCATGTTGGCCA
>CAZNAQ010000156.1:0-1604 GCA_964571265.1 uncultured Gammaproteobacteria bacterium
AATACCCTTCTTATATATCAACGGCACTGGAATGATGGGAAAGGTTAATGAAAGGGACCTAAGAAAACTTATTGAAGCAGAATTAAATGAAGAATAAAGATTCTGATAAAAATATTTATGTCTGCGCCAATTGCGACGCCCAATTTCTTAAATGGAATGGGCGTTGTTTAGAGTGTGGAAAGTGGGGGAGTCTACAGATGCGTTCTCAGTCAGACATGAAAGACTTAGATTCTAATAGCCCTGAGCCTGCTCCCAAGATCTTAAAACTGGAAAATAGTTTTGACCCGGACGAGAAAAGAGTTCGGACCGGAGTGGAGGAGGTGGACAGGGTTTTAGGGGGAGGTTTGGTTTCCGGATCTTTACTTCTTTTAAGCGGGGAGCCTGGTGTTGGGAAGTCAACCTTGGTGGCTCAGATATCAGACAATTTGGCCAGAATACAAGGTGAAAAAAAGGTTTTGTATGTCAGTGGAGAAGAGTCGGCTTCTCAAGTAGGTTCCAGATTCAGCAGATTGGGTTGTGATTTATCTAGTATTAATTTTTTGGGTGAGATCAGAGTGGAGAGGATAATTGCCGGTATAAAAGAACTTGAACCGGAACTGTTAATAATCGACTCTATTCAGACTGTATACACAAAAGAGGTGTCCTCCGGAGCCGGAGGAGTCACTCAGATAAGTGCCAGTACTGTAAAATTTTTGGAGCTGGCCAAGGAGAGGGGTGTAAGTATTGTTTTAGTTGGTCATATAACCAAGGACGGCCAGGTGGCCGGGCCCAAATCCTTGGAACATATAGTAGATTCAGTGCTTTATTTGGAGTCATCTACTTCCGGAGGTTATTCTATTTTAAGATCCAGCAAGAACAGGTTCGGGTCTGTTGACGAGGTGGGTGTTTTTGAAATGTCTGGTACCGGCTTTAAGGAGATTGTAAATCCCTCTCTGGCCTTTATTGACAATGATCAGACCAACATCTCTGGAGCGGTCATAACTTGTGTTTTGGAAGGTAGTCGGTCTTTTTTGCTTGATGTTCAGGCCCTGGTTACCAAGACCGTGTTCGGTTATCCGCAAAGAAAGGCCTCGGGAATAGACATAAACAGATTGCAGATATTGACTGCGGTTATAAGCAAGAGAACTAAAATAGACCTTACCAGTCAGGATGTGGTTATCAATGTGGTTGGTGGCTTTAAAATTAATGACACCTCTCTTGATTTGGCGATTTGTACCGCTATAATAACATCTCTTTTAAATCAAACCATGGACAGACAGACCATGGTTTTGGGCGAGGTTGGCCTAGGAGGCGAGGTGAGAAGTGTTCCTAAGTTGGAGAACAGGTTAAAAGAAGGTAAAAAGATGGGTTTTAAAAGGGCTATCATTCCCAATGTGTCAGTAGAATCTAGGGGATTAGAACTTAAAAAAATTTCTCAAGTAAGCGATATATTAAGTTTATTCTAAATGAATTTCTTGAACCTCCTTATCAACCCTCCTTTTTAAGAGGGGGTGTTTTTTTAGGTCCGGATCTTTCCGGATCAATTCCTCAGCTTCTTTTTGGGCCGTTTTCATTTGTTTGTAGTCCCATAGATCGGCTATTTTTAATTCCGGAAATCCTTTTTG
>CAZNAQ010000157.1:0-1600 GCA_964571265.1 uncultured Gammaproteobacteria bacterium
GAAGTGAAAGAAGATCACAGGAATCAGAGTGATACCGACATATCCCAACCTGACCAAAAAATCTGCCCATTCCGGATCATTTATGTTAAAAAGAAAAAACCAGGACCCCTGCCACCAGACCGTCAAAAAACAAAGCAGAACGAACAGGATGTTGGAATAGGTCTTTTTATTTTTCAAGAAAACAAAAACCCCCAATAATAAAAACATTGATGCGCTTATTATTGGGGGTATGGAATAGATGTTGATAGTTGGTATCATTTTTTTACTCCTGGAGATACTCCCGTACCTTTTCTTTCAATTCTGCGGGAACTCGCACGGGGCGACCGGTTGTCATGTCGACAAAGGCCAGTTTCTGTTTCCCCTGATTCAGGATCTCTCCAGTTTTTTTATTTATGTTTTTGAAAGCTAGTGTCACGGAACAATTTTCAATCTTTTCGGCAATGATCTCTAACCTGACCTGGTCTGTAAAATATCCGGATTTTAGGAATTTTAGTTCCACGTCACAAGTGACAATAAGAATATTTTTCTCCATTAGAAACTCCGGCATACTAACATCAGGTAATAGGCTTACCAAAAACATTTCCCTTGCTTTCCCAAACCACTCCAAGAATCTCACCCAGTAAACGTTACCTTCCATGTTCGTGTCCCCGATGGTAACCATTAACTCATAAGTATACGTCTTCATCTCAAATACCTCCTGTCTTTATTATACTTTTTTGTGGTTTTTTTGTCCAACTACTATGTTTAATTTTTAAAGAGCTAAAAGGATTGGATCCTTTTAAAAAGATGCTGCTAAAACACATTCACCTCCTTTTCTTTGATTTTTTGATTTTCAACAAAAGCTCAACTTTTATTTTTAGCATTTTTAAGCTTTTTTGTCAATTGATTGAACGAAAAACTATTCTCCCGGAGGTAATTCTAAATAAAAAGTAGATCCCTGACCCTCGCCGGGAGACTCGGCCCATATTTTTCCATTCTGTGCCTCGACTATTTTTTTGGCAATAAACAAGCCTAGTCCGGTACCTTGGATGTCATGCGCACTCTTGGAACGACTATACTTTTTAAACAATTTTTTTATAGTCTTGGGACTCATACCCATACCGGAATCAGATACGGTCAATCTAACTGTTCCGTTTTTATTCTTAGAAAGCTCAATCTTTACATATCCCTCTTTAGTATATTTTATAGCATTGTCAACCAAATTCATGATCACATGCCTGGTCTTTCCCTCATCAGCCTTGACCTTGAACTCCCTTTCTTCCTTAGGGGATATGGAAAGATCAAGTTTCTTTTCATAGGCACTGGGGTGTAATTCATTGGATACTGCTTGGGCCACTTGATAAAGGTCAATATTTTCTATATCATAATCCATTCTGCCCTGTTCCATTCTGGTTATATTCAAAAAATCCTCCACTGATCGGATCATGGCCCCTGAAGAATCAAAGATATTCTTTATGGCATTCTCTATCTTGGGAGGCATCTTGCCGAAAGAACCCTCAAGAATCAAGGAGGCAAAACCCTTTACAGAAGTCAAAGGACTTCTCAGTTGATGAGCGGCAAAAGATATGAACTCTGTCTTTTGCTGATCCAGTTCTTGCAA
>CAZNAQ010000158.1:0-1599 GCA_964571265.1 uncultured Gammaproteobacteria bacterium
TTTAAAAAGGCTCTTTCAGTCCTTTCATCCAGTACTTTTATTTTTTTTAATTTTTTTATAAGTCGTTTCACTTTTTTAAAATACAAAACAAAATATTCTCAATCAAAAATTGATTATAATGAATCAAAACAACCAAAAAAGAGTACCATCCGATACGATTATAGTTGTTAGTTATCGATTAGTAAAATATCGCCATAACGGACTCCAAATTCATTTTCTGAAACAGCTCTAAAGTAATGAGGATCATCCGATAATTCCACTACTTCTGAAAAGGAACCCGTCTGGCTCAAAGTCTGCCAGTCGGTAGCTCCCTCCATTGGATCAGGCTCAGTAGGTCCTACTGCCGCAAAAGAAAGACTCGAGCCCGCATAAAGATTTTTATTTTCTCTTCTTGAAAAGTTGCCGGAAGCACTGACTTCAAATCTTACATCGCCCTCAAAGGAAGCCCCTAAGTGAGTTAATTCTCCTTTCAAATCCCACTCGGTATCACTAATTTGATCAGCACCAACGGTGATTACTTCCGGCAAAAGATTTCCCAACGCTATTTTTTTATTTTCGCTCTATAAGCTAAAAGGGAAACGCTCCCCCTGGAGATAAAGTATCCCGTTCCATCATAAGCCTCACTAACCGAACCTTGTGGATCAATCGGTAAGGAGCTTAAAAATCCTTCTGTGACTAAACTTTCAAGGTTAACAAGCTCTCCACAGCTTGGTGATTCCAGATTAGTATTGCATATCTCAGTTAGTTCAAAAGGTATTGATAGATCTCCCCAACTACCTCGGTTATAGATTTGATAAGATATTAAAGAGGTGTAGAGAGAGTTCAAATTTCTCTCTCGAGAAGAATCTCTGGCTTATGAAAACTGTCTTCCGGGGTTTATAGCTACAACGACAGCTACTGCCAATATAGAGATAATTCCAATTGAAATTAGAAGCTCAATCAGAGTAAATCCCTTTTTCTTGTTTTTCATAATATTTTAATTAAAAAAGCCGCCCTATCGGCGGACGGACAAAGCCAAAACGGATAAATAGTTTTGGACAAAATTTTTAATATCGACTTTCATAAGTTTACCTCTCCAAATAAAAGAGAGATGTTGACCTATGATGATTATATCATATAAAAAATAAAAAGGGAATTTAAATAATTTTACCCGCTCTCTATGGTAAAATTATTTAACCTTGTACTTAATTTGAGCCTTTAACTTTTCGAAACCACTCAACTTGTCGATAAAGAGATTTCCAAAAAGATGATCTATCTCGTGCTGAAAAACAACCGCTCCGGTTCCTTCCGCCTCCAGAAGCATTCTATCACCATCCTCGGTTAAAGCTTCTACCTTGATCTTTCTAGATCTTTCAACATCAATCCATAATCCGGGAAAGCTGAGGCACCCTTCCTTGGTGGTTATTGTCTCTTCCGATCTCTCTACTATTTCCGGGTTCATGAAGGCGTAATAATGGTGACCGTCCTTAACTACAAAAACCTGCTTGGAGACCCCTATTTGCGGGGCGGCAAGCCCCACTCCGTCCGCTTCTTCCAGAATTTCTTTCATCTCTTCAATCAAATCCTTAACCTCATCAACGCCTCCTACTTTGGAGGCTT
>CAZNAQ010000159.1:0-1597 GCA_964571265.1 uncultured Gammaproteobacteria bacterium
AATCAATGGCTCCGACACTTAATTTTAATGTCACCAGTGTTCCTCAAATAAATCCATCCAGACAGATCAATCACGCCAATTACTGGACAGAGGTTGTCTCCAGAAAAAGCGAAAACAAAGATGTGGCCTGGCATTTCTTAATGTTTGCTACCGGAGAGGATCAGGCTCAAAAATATTTGGAAAAAACCAACAAACCAACAGCTTTAAGAAGTTTAGTTGAAGAGCAAAAAGAGGATAGAGAAATTGGAGTTTTTGCAGAGCAGCTTTTGACCTCTAAAAGTTGGTACAGGGGTAAAGATGCTTTGACCATGGAAGAGGTTATGAAAGATATGATAGATGAGGCCAAAGCCTCGCCTCAAGAATTGGATAGGGTTATATCAAGAGGGTCTTCCAGAGTACAACAAACAGCTAGATAATATTTTACAAAACATCTTAATTATGAAAAACGGAATAAAAAGGATCATTCCAATTGCCCTGCTCGGTTTAAGTTTATTTTATTTTAAAATAAACAAGGTTAAGGCTTTAGTTCCTGGGGTTCCTGATGCTGGAGAAGAAGAAGGGGATAAAAATGAACAATACCGACAAGGAAGTTATGATTTAGACGACATGGTCAGAGTCTTTATTAATGTTTTTGAGTGGATATTAGGAATTGTGGGAAGTTTGGCTCTTATAATGTTTGTTTACGGAGGTTTTCTTTTTGTATTTTCAGGTGGCAACAATGATATGGTAACGAAAGGAAAGCAAACATTAAAAAACGCTATTATAGGTTTGTTTATAGTATTTTTAAGCTTTATGTTGGTAGGAATGGTATTTATGTTCACAGGAGCTGATCCGAGTGGAACCGCCTGGTCTAGAATTGGTTGGTGGGATTAATAACAAAAGTTTTAATAAGAAAGTATGGTGGGTTTTAATTCAAATAATATATCCCCAACAGATCTTACTGTAGCTGAACAACTAAAAACACAAAGAGAAAACAAGGGTCTTTCCATAAAAAAGATCAGTAGAAAAATAAACATCAACCCTAATCACATACAGGCCCTAGAAAAAGAAGATTACAATAAACTTCCCAAGGGGGTGTATCAAACAAAAATATTAAAAAAATATGCCAGTTTTTTGGAGTTGGATGTTCAGGAAATAGAAAAAAGGTTTCTTAAAGAAAAGGATGTTTTGGATTCCTCAAAAAACACCTCTTTGTTTTCAGTAAAAAAAATAAAAAAAGGAAATCTTTTAATTCTTCCCAAAATAATAAGAAATACTCTTGTCGGATTGGCCATAGGTGTATGTTTTGTTTATTTAGGAGTCTATTTAAACGGAGTTTTTTCTCCTCCTAAGTTGGTTGTATTGAACCCTGAGAAAAACAGCTTTGTAACCGAAGAAAAAAGCATAACCATACACGGAAAAACACACCCAGAAACAGAGGTTTTTATCAACAATAACTCTGTCTTAAGTGATTCTGCGGGTTTTTTTGAAAAAGATGTAAATCTAAAACAGGAAATAAATATTATAACAGTCAGGGCGCAAAAGAAATACGGCCCAGAAAAGGTTGTAAAAAAACAAATTTTAGTAGAATAAATCTTTTATCTTAAAATTTTAATAC
>CAZNAQ010000160.1:0-1589 GCA_964571265.1 uncultured Gammaproteobacteria bacterium
TTGTAGCCTTGTTTTAACAACTCTTCTTGTTCTTCATTAATACCTCCGGCTTCTTTGGTAAGAACCATCCTCATGGCCCATTTTATGGCAGTAAGAGGGGTTCTCAACTGGTGAGCGGCAATGGAAATGAATTCTGATTTCATTTCATCTATCATTTTTTCTCTGGTGAGGTTGTGGAATATTTTTACATGACCCAAACAAACATTGGTTTCGTCACAGACCGGAATAGTGACCACTTTATAAATCAAGTCCCCTTTGCTGTATTTTTGTTTTCTGGCACTGGAAGCTTCTTTGGGGTCGTTCTTGTTGTTAGATACAACCACTTCTTCAACCAGGGTTTTTTTCTTCTTTTCTATGATCTTGCTGTTGTAGTGAGTTTTTATAATGTTTTTGAACGATTCAAAAGACAGGTATCTTTCATCATCTTTTTTGACTTTTTTGCCCATATCCTCTTGTTTGATTTTAAACACATCTTGAGCCGAGGGATTGAAAAGAGAGATCTTCCATTGGTTATCAACCATTATGATAGGGTCTGAGAAGTTTTCTATTATGGTGGATATTTTATGCCTCTCCTCGTCTGATTTTTCCCTTTGCTGCTTAAGGTCTGTATAGGCTTTTTTAATAGATTCTTTGGAGTTTTGGAGTTGTTTTATTTTATCATTCAATTGTGATGCCATTTCATTAAAGGAGTCAGCCAACCTGGAAAATTCGTCATCACTTTCTATTTTTATTCTGGTGCTTAGATCTCCCTGTTTAAGACTCTCGGTTCCTTGAGTCAACTTTTTTATGGGATGAATGAATTTTTTAACCAAAATAATACTGAAGAATATAACAAATATGGAAAGAAGAGCAAAGATCAGGAAGGCCTGGATCTTTATGTTCTGGTGGTTTAGTTGTGTGGTGGTTATTATTTCCTTGTTTTCTTTTTCCAGATATTCTCCTTGTTTATCAAGAAGTTCTTGGTAGGCAGAGATAGTTAAAAAAGAAAAGATTATCATCGGCAATATGCCAATGACAGTTAAGGCAAAAAAAAGTTTTTTAGCTAAAGTCCAGTTCATTTTTTATTTTTTATCTTCTTGTTTTTCTTCTATTGTGTGGCCAGTGTAAGCTATTAGTATACTCAATATAATAAAAGATCTAAAAAACACCATTGTCCAATTGGCGTTGAAACCAAGATTATCAAAATAGCCGACCAAGGAATAAATTATTATAGAGGAAGTGATAAGGAGGTATTTTATCTGATACTCATCACCCCTTAGTTTTTTAATAAAGGTTTTTATTAGGTCATACAAGAGGAATAATAAACCAAAAATAAATATTGCCTGAAATATATTCCAACTTATATCATTTATTTTATATTCCACTGAAAAATAGGTTTCACTTCCGAAACTAAAACCCCCGGGCTGGATCAAAAAGTAATATCCCACTCCTGAAAGAAGTAGGCATATAGTCAATGCGCCCAAGGCAATCTCTTTTCTTTGCCAGAATCGATAAATGGCATAACTGACTCCCAGGGATAGTTGGATGAATATAAGGGCCTGGATTATAAACTGGTTCAACAACATGTCCTGTTCCACATAACCCCTTTT
>CAZNAQ010000161.1:0-1586 GCA_964571265.1 uncultured Gammaproteobacteria bacterium
ATTAGGTTTCATAGGCTGGTTGAAGAACACGACCTTGATAGGCCCTAGGTGTAAGTGCGGTAACGCATTCAGCCGAGGGGTACTAATCAGCCATTTGATTTTCTCACACTCTCAGTTTTAAATTGATTTTTGGAATTTCAGGTTTTAATTTACCTGAATTAAAAAAGACACCATCGTTCTGGTGGTTCAAGCGAAGAGGCAACACCTGATCCCATACCGAACTCAGAAGTTAAGCTCTTCAGCGCCGATGGTACTTGGGGGTTTACCCCTGGGAGAGTAGGCCGCCGCCAGAACAATGGTGTTTTTTGTTTACAAAAAAGCATGTTAGAATTAAAATATAGAATCTGTTGATCAGAACGTTTTTTTAATTTTTAATTTTTATTTTATGTGCGGAATAGTTGGATACACCGGTGCCAAAGAGTCCTTGCCGATCCTTTTGGATGGCCTGAAAAGACTTGAATACAGAGGTTATGATTCTGCCGGCTTGGTAGTGACTCAAAACAAGGAGGTAAGAAGTTTTAAGGCTGTCGGTAAGATAGTCAATTTGGAACAGGAACTTAAGGGTAGCGACCTTAAGGCCGAGTCGGGCATAGCTCATACCAGGTGGGCCACCCACGGTGTTCCAAATAAAGAGAATGCTCATCCTCACAGTGATTGTTCTGGAAAGATCTGGTTGGTTCACAATGGGATCATAGAGAATCACCAGATCATTAAGGAGCAGTTACAGAAAGAAGGTCATAAATTCAAATCAGAGACAGACTCTGAGGTAATGGTTCATTTGATAGAAAAGTTTTATCAAGGAGATCTGGTAGGAGCTTTTAAAAAGGCCTTAAATCAAATAGAAGGAGCTTATAGTTTTGTGGTGATGCACCGGGATGAGCCTGGAAAATTGGTGGTAGCCAAAAAGGGCAGTCCTTTGATTCTGGGTCTGGATCAGGATGGTATTATTATTGCCTCTGACGTGACCGCTATTATCAGACATACCAGGAATGTGGTTTATCTGGAAGACAAGGAATTGGCTGTAATAAAGGGTTCTGAGTTTGATATTTTGGATTGGAATAATCAGTCCCAGTCCAAAGAGACCCAGAAAATAAACTGGAATTTGGAAGAGTTGGAAAAAAAAGGCTTCCCCCATTTTATGTTAAAGGAGATCTTCGAGCAACCGGAATCGATCACTGACAGTTTAAGAGGAAGAATTGTTCAAGAAGAAGGAAAGGTTAAATTAGGGGGCCTGGAAAACGTGGTTCAGGATTTGAGTTTTATAAAAAACTTAACCATTTCCGCCTGCGGAACCGCCTATTATGCAGGTTTGGTGGGTGAATATATGTTGGAAGAGTATGCGGAATTGCCGACCAAAACCATGATCTCCTCAGAATTCAGGTACCGAAAACAACTTTTAGACAAAGACCAGGCCCTTTTGGCTCTTAGTCAATCAGGAGAAACAGCTGATACTTTAGCAGCCGTTAATGAGGCCAAGGAAAAGAATGTCTTAACTCTGGGAATAGTTAATGCGGTAGGGTCCAGTATTGCTCGAAGCACTGATGCAGGAGTTTATAATCATATTGGTCCAGAAATAGCTGTTGCTT
>CAZNAQ010000162.1:0-1586 GCA_964571265.1 uncultured Gammaproteobacteria bacterium
AGGGAGATGAATATAAACCCAAGATGCCTGAATACGGTTACAAACCGGACGAAAATGCCCAGGAAATAAGTGAGTATTCCACCAACCTGGCCATGGAAACGGTTTTGGAAAAAAACTTGAGAGATATAGAAAATGCCCTGAAAAGGATTGAGGACGGAACTTACGGTACCTGTAAATACTGCCAAAAAACAATAAACGAAAAAAGGTTGTTGGCCAGACCAGCGGCCAGCGCCTGTATAGAATGCAAAACAAAACTTCAACAAAGCAAGTAATTTTTATGTTGGCTCAAAAGAAAAACAAAACAGCTATTTGGATAATAATAGCTGTTTTGTTTTTGATGGTGGACAGAGGATTTAAGTCTCTGGCCGTAACCGGTTTCTGGGACGAACCAAGCTTTTTAATAAAGGATTTTTTTTCTCTACACTTTTTTAAAAACTATTATATCGCTTTTTCCATTCCTTGGCTGAGCGGAAATACCTTGAATGTCTTGATCTTATTTATAATAGCAGGGCTTTTTTACTATCTTGTTTTTTTGTGCAAAAAACAAGAATCTTATTCCAAGATAGTTTTAACGGTTTTTTTGATTTTGGGGGCTGCCAGTAATTTTTTTGACAGGATAAAGTTGGGTTATGTGGTTGACTACTTTGATCTTAGATATTTCACTGTCTTTAATATCGCTGATATTATGATCCTTATAGGAGCCGGGGGGTTGATTTGGATGAATATAAAAAAATAAGCTTATCTAAAACTTATTTTTCTAGAAGAAGGGCCCAAGTGCTCTATTTTTATTTTTCTGCATTTCTTTGGTAAGACATCTTGAATCTTTTCAGCCCACTCTATTAGAACCACAGAATCCTTACTTTCCAGGTAATCATTTAGACCTATATCCAAGATCTCCTGAGAAGAGCCTGTTCTATAGGCGTCTATGTGACAAAAATTGCTCAAATCGTCCTTTGATAAAGAGTAGACCTTCATAATGACAAAAGTGGGGCTGGAAATATTTTTCTTCGCCCCTAATCCTCGACCAAGCCCCTGGGCAAAAACGGTTTTCCCGGCCCCCAGATCTCCGGTCAGGGCCAAAACTTCTCCTCCTTTTAATTCATGGGCGTAGCTTTTGGCCAAATCAAAGGTCTCTTTCTCTGAATTGGTAACTATATCTTTTTTGTTCATATTTTAAAAATTGAAAAACAGGATTAAAAGTAACTCTGGCACCGATAAGGACAACCATGTCCGATATTTTATGGAATTGAGGTTGTCGAGGTCCTCTGTGTTTTGTGGCTCTCGTATTCCTTTTAATCCTGTTAAAATAAATCTATCCTTCCATATTCAACCTGTCAAGCAAGAATCTTTCGGGATCGTTTAAACAAAAACCGCCTAACAAAGATCTTTTTCAATGTTGGCGGTTTTTGTTTTTTGGTGGGCTCGAAAGGATTCGAACCTTTGGCCTCTTGGGTGTAAACCAAGCGCTCTAACCAACTGAGCTACGAGCCCGATATATGCATCCTAAAGCTTTTTTAGGAACTTGGGAAAAGTGCCGAAAGAGGGACTCGAACCCTCACCCCCCAAAGGAGACTAGCACCTCATGC
>CAZNAQ010000163.1:0-1583 GCA_964571265.1 uncultured Gammaproteobacteria bacterium
AGAATGGACTCCACTCTTTCTTATGTCTATCTTCTTGAAGAGGGAATAAAAAAGATATCCGAGACTATAACCGAGTATAAGACTGAAGAGAAGAAGACAAAGAACAAAAAAGGCCAAACCAAAAAAAAGACCCCTAAAAAGAAAGATGATAAAAAAGATAAAAATAGTTAAACATGAAAATTTTTAAATCAAAAATCTTTTATTTTTTTCTTGGTTTATTTTTGGCCGCGGCCATACCCGGTGTCTATGCTTGGAATTCCACTGTGAGTTCCGGAGATCCTTTGACAGCTGACAGCTGGAACGCCCTTGTTAATAAAATCGAGAACCTTGATTCAGATGTGGATGGTTTGGCCACAGAAGGTTATGTCGATAGCTCGGTTGATTCCTTTGAATCTTGTAATTGGGATGGTTGGCAGCCTCAGCAGTCAGTAACTTCACCAACTGAGTGTGTGTGTAGTTGTAGGGCAGCTGGTTATTACACGCAGTTATATTGCTCAGATGGGAAGATAACCGACACAAGAACTGTTAGTTATTGCGCAAACTGTGATGATAGTACGTGTGTAGCTTGTTTTGTTTCAGGAACACAAGTGTTGATGGCAGACAGGGAGGTGAAGGATATAGAAAAAATAGAATCCGGGGATTTTGTAATTAATGAAAAAGGTCATCCGGACAAGGTTATTGAATTGAGAGAACATCAGGTCGGAACCAGAAATACTTATGTTATCAACAATAAAATTGAAACCACTCCGGAACACCCCTTTATGACCAAAGAGGGTTGGAAGGTGATAAGTCTTGAAAGGCTTGAATTTACTAAAGAAGTGTCTGATTATTATCAAAATATTGAGGCAGACGAGCTTCGAGAAGGAGATGTTTTATTAACTTTAGAAGGAAAAGAGGTCATTGAAAGTATAGAGGAAAAATCAGAAAGACCTTTTGAAGAAACTGTTTATACATTAATCCTTGAACATGGAGAGGCTTTTTATGCCGAAGGTTACTTAGTGGCTGATGGGATGTAGTTAAGGTTTGAGTCACAAGGATTTCTCTGTGGTGCGTTTTTACAATAATAAACTTATCATCAAGGTAATTATGAACCCCCAGATTAATATATAAGTTATTAGTTGAGTTTTTGTAAGTTAACCCCCCCGCCTTTAAGGCGGGGGGGTTATTTTTTGTACCAAGATCCTTGTCTATTCTTTTTTATAACCGCAGTCCTTGTTACTGCACTGAATGTTATTGTTCTTGCCTTCTATTAGGAGGCTTTCGCAGTCCGGGCATTTCTTTCCGGTGGGTTTTCCCCAATAGGCGTTTTTACAGTCAGGGTAGTTATCACAAGCATAGAATATTCCTCTTTTGCTTCTTTTTTGAACTATTTCTCCTTTACCGCACTTGGGACATTTTATTCCGGTGGTATTCTTGTTTTCTTCAATGGATTTAATATTTTTACATTTCGGGTAGGCTGTGCAGGCCAAAAAGGGACCGAATTTTCCGTTCTTTATGGCCATACTTGAACCGCATTTGTCACAGGTTTCTCCCTTATATTTTTCCTCCAGTTTTTTATCTCCTTTTCGTTTTCTTTTTTCTCT
>CAZNAQ010000164.1:0-1556 GCA_964571265.1 uncultured Gammaproteobacteria bacterium
CGCACCGCTTTATTTTTGGTCCGGGCTGACCTTGATCTTGTCTTTAATTCTTTAATTTACCGAACATCTGTGTATTGATCTCTGGCTCTTCTTTTTCTTGGTTTTTTTGACCTTGGTCCTGTTGGTGTTTTTTCGACTAGATAAGAAAACAAGCAAAGAGGATCAGGATTAAAATCAGAGCTGTGCTTGGATAAAAACAATCCCGGTTCAGATCGTGATTGTTTTTTGTTTTTCCTTTTAGTTTGTTATAATAAAAATTAAGATTTTTAATCAAGTAAGAATGAAAGAGCACTTATTCATATCCTCGGAATTCGATTTTGGCCAAGAAACAATGAGGATAACCGACCCTCGAATAGTCCATCAAGTCGGCAAGGTATTGCGAATGAAAAAAGGTGATAAGATTCTTTTAGGAAATGGGCGTGAAAAAGAGGTTAGAGCTGAGATTCTTAGTTTGGGTAAAAAGGAGATAAGAGTTTTAGTAAAAGAAGTTTTTACTAATCAGAAAGAGTTTAGGACAGATCTTAGTTTGTTCATAGCTATATTAAAAAAAGACAGGATGGAGTGGTTGGTGGAGAAGGCGACCGAAGTGGGGGTGAAAAGGATCATTCCAATAAACAGTCAAAGAACAGTCAAGCTCAATTTAAGATATGACAGGTTAAGAAAAATAGCCCTAGAGGCGGCTGAGCAATCAGGTCGAGGAACAGTTCCGGAGATAAGGGAAAAAATGGACCTGGAAGAGGCCCTGGAAGAAGCCAAGAATACTCAGGAGGAAAATTTCTTTTTTGACCTTTCCGGGGACAGGTTCTCTTTCGAACCCTCTGGAGAAAACCCTGGTAGGGTGGGGGTGTTTGTGGGACCTGAAGGCGGTTGGAGCGAGGAAGAAATAAGTTTGGCCCATAACAAGGACTTTTCCATAGTAAAGATGAGCGAGTTGACCCTTAGGGGAGAGACAGCCGGAATTTTAGCCTCTTATCTGGCCTTGTTTTGCAGGACTTGAAATCTTGAATGATCTGTGTTATATTGGCTTATGTTATGAAAAGGGGTCAAAGACCCTTATTTATTATTAATCGCAAGAGATATCAATTCTCTTCTTGTTCGATATGTCTAAAAGATGTGACGTTTGCAGAAAAGGATCCACAAAGGGTGCCAAAAGATCCCATTCCAACATTAAAACTTTAAAGAGACAAAACCGAAATTTACAGACCAAGAATATCGGTGGCATCAAACTTAAGATCTGCACCAGATGCTTGAGAACTCTTAGTAAAAAGACTGAAGTACAAAAATAAACTTTGCTCTTTTAGTGTTTTAAACGGATAAATTTCTTATATGGCTTTAATCTTTTTTGCTGTAGTCGCCCTTGTTATGTCGGCCGTATTCCATGAATATGCTCATGGTTGGGCCGCTTATAAATTGGGAGACGAGACCGCCAAAATGAACGGACGGCTCACTTTGAATCCGATACCTCATCTGGATCCCTTGGGTTCGGTGATCCTGCCCTTGCTTTTGGTCTTTTCCGGATCTCCTTTTGTTTTGGGTTGGGCTAAGCCGGTTCCTTA
>CAZNAQ010000165.1:0-1508 GCA_964571265.1 uncultured Gammaproteobacteria bacterium
GACTGTAAATCACTCGCCCTCGCGGCTTCGCAGGTTCGAATCCTGCCCGGCCCACCAAAAAAAACAGTACTGAGTGCTGTTTTTTTGTACTGCAAATCGTTTGACTTTTTTGGAATTCGACTGTGGCTTGACATATTGAGTATTAAGTGTTTAAGTTTATAGTTATAATAATACTGATGCTTTTTTAAAACCAAAAACCAAAGGAACATTATCAAAAAGAGGAGGGGTGATGATCGGTTCTAGAGAATTAAGAAAAAAATTTGAACAGGCGGTTTTGGAGTGCTTACCTCAAGACATTAAGGACAAAGTCTTGCGGGGATGGGTCAAGGACAAGGAAGCTCTTAGTTTTGCCTTGAGAAAGGCTCTTGTGGTCAATACCGAATACATCAGGAATACCTACCCGGTGATAGTTGATTACGGCCAGAGCGTGGAAAAAGCCCTTAAGTCAGGTAATTTCAAGGAAGTTGGTGAAGATATAAATTCTCAGAACTTCAAGAGTAGGAGATTCGGAAGAAAGATGGTAGAGATAGAGGTTATTAGTTTTGATTGGTATATATCCTCTTATGACATTCAACTTGAGTTCAACAAGGTCGGGTATAGACCGGCGGAACTTTTGGAGCTCATAGCCTTTGCCTCCAAGTACTTCAACATCCATCCTTACCAGGGTTCTCCGATCGTGGCCCTGGGATCCAGTTTTTCTCGCAAGTACAGCTACCCTGGGTCGCCTTACTTGATCGATGAGATCTCTTTTCAAAAGTTGGACCTGGAATGGAACACCTTTGGTTGGAGTCAGGGTTATTATTTCGCTGTGGTCCGCGAATAAATTGTTCTTTATAAAATAAAAAACCCTCGGTATGAGAATACCGAGGGTTGTTTTATTACTTCTCTTTACCTTACCTTTTAACTACAGCGAATCTGCAGAGCTTACTATGAAACTCTGCCGGAAATATCTCCTATTTCAATGATCCTCTGTGGATTAACCAATGTGTGGCCGGTGGCATATCCGACCTGTCCTGTACTGATACGATACAAAATTTTTCTTGGAGTTCAGGATATTCTTCTCCCAGTTTGAGTAGTTCTGTCAACTCGACCGGTCTGTACTTCTTGTAAAGGGACAAAAAGACCTCTGAATTGGATATGAAGGATTTGTTGAATTTGATCACTTCGATTGTAATGTCTTTTATGCCCTTTTTTCCGTTACCGTTTCCGTCAGCTAGTTCTCTTGAGCTGACATTTTCATCCTTCCACTGCTTGCCTCCGAATTTGATAATTGGTTCTGGTTCTTGTTTGTAATCCACCTTGAGTGGATATTTCCTGGTTGTAAACTGCCTTTTCTTGATCATGGTTTCCGAATTTCTAGTCATGGCTCCTCCTCCTTTTTTATGGTTAGCACTTTCTTAGTGCTTAGTGCCTGGTTGGCAAAGAGTAAATTTTAAGGTACCTAAACTTTATAGTTAACCATTATAGAATGATACTGTCAAGCTTTAGGGGTTCTGATTGCTTAAAAC